>JAFOCX010000133.1 GCA_017380975.1 Lachnospiraceae bacterium | reverse complement strand
TGGGTGTTCCGGTCGTGACTGTGATCACACAGGGAGCATTCCATAGAGATCCTCTGTATAATATGCTCCAGATCCGTAAAGTTAAGGTCAGCGCACATGTGAAATGCATTGCGACTGCAGAAGAAGTGAAAACGAAATCTGTGGCAGAGCTGGATGCATTGCTGGAAGAAGCCTTTTCCTTTGACAATTTTGCATGGCAGAGAGACAATAAAGTCTCCATCGATGTACCGTTCCGCGCGGACGGTCTTCACAGAATCCTCTACAAATGTCCGCATTGCGGAGCAGAAAATCAGATGGAAGGCAAGGGGATCCATTTAACTTGCCATGCTTGTAAGAAGCAGTGGACTATGGACCAGTACGGACAGTTGTCTGCAAATGAGGGAGAAACAGAGTACCCGCACATTCCGGACTGGTATCAGTGGGAGAGAGCATGCGTGCGTGAGGAACTGGAAAACGGTACATATTTATTGGACACAGATGTTGATATTCTCATTCAGGTCAATCTGGATGGTGTATGCAAGATCGGAACCGGTCATCTGACCCATTCATTGGACGGATTCCATTTGGTAGGAGCAGAAGGAAAACTGGATTACAGCCAGTCTCCGACATTCACACACACGTTATACTCGGATTATTATTGGTATGAGATCGGAGATGTGATCGGAATCGGCGACAATGAATTCTCCTATTTCTGCTTCCCGAAGACCGAGGTTTCTGTAACCAAAGCACGTTTGGCGACAGAGGAACTTTACAAAATGAAGAAGAAACGCAGATAAGAAATAAGACAAAGCCCACAGGGAAATGAAAGTATTCCTGTGGGCTTTCCTTTATGTAGTTATTTTTTTAATTCATCCACAACATAACGGAATTTTCCGAAATTGTAAGGGGATTTATCCTGAGTAACCGTACCGTATTCGATGGCCTCGGTCGGGCAGTTTCCGATACACGCCATACAGTGTGTACACTGATCGCCCCATACCGGTTTCTGATCCACCAGCTTGATATTGTTGAGCGGGCAGAGTTTCGCACATTTTCCGCATCCGATACAGGAGTCTTTTACATAAAAATCCTTTGCTGTCAGTTTATATTTGCACCAGATCGGTGTAAAAGGAACTGTGACCAGAACCTCCCAGAGCTGCACATGTCTGGCGGTTAAAGTTCCGCCGGAACGGATCGTTGAAGCAACGCTGTCTAACTGATGGTAAGCATCTCGGATCCTTTTTTCAACTTCCTCTTTCGGCTGCATCGGATAATGGTCATTGGCAACATAGTTTCTCGGCATCTTGAACTCTGCGTATCCGTGCCAGTTCATGCCTTTCTTTTTGAACATGGATTTTGCAAGAACACCGGAGATACCGCAATAGCCGCCGCTGGTGAAAACAAAATAGACATCTTTGCTTCCTGTAAATTTCTGTTCTTTCAGATATTTGCTCATAAACATCGGCATTTCGCAGACGTAGACAGGTGCGCAGATGATAAACGGTTTTTTTGAATAAAGGGGAACGTGATTGTTCATTTTTACACGATCGAGAAGATTGACACATTCGTCATCCAGGCGTTTCGCAAGTTCTTTGGCAATAAATTCTGTATTGCCGGTTGCGGAAAAATATAAGATCATAGGGTACCTCCGAAAATTCACATATACGAAATATTATATGTCAAGGCGCCTGATTCGTCAATCTGTGACGGAAAAATAGAAGAATGCGAAGCATAAATATACAAAAACAGTGCATAAAAATGAAAAAATCCACTTTTTTGTGTTAAAACGTTAAAATATGTGTTGACAATCCGGCAAAACAGTTTTAACATAGTGCTTAATTGAAATATTCGGAGGTAAATATTATGAAAAAGATGAAAAAACTCGCACTCCTTCTCGCAGCAGCGCTCTGCGTAACTTCTCTTAGCGGCTGTGGCGGCGGAAGCACACAGAACAGCTACACAGCGAACAACAAAGAGTACGTTCTCGGCGTATCCGGTCCGCTTACAGGCGGTGCAGCGATGTACGGCCAGGCAGTAGCAAACGCAGCACAGCTTGCAGTTGATGAGATCAATGCAGCAGGCGGTCTGAACGGTATCCAGTTCAAGTTCGTAGCAACTGACGATATGCATGACGCAACAAAAGTTTCCACAAACTACTCCTCCTTATTAGAGGGTGGTATGCAGGTTTCTCTTGGTACTGTTACAACAGCTCCGGGTCTCGAGTTCAAGAATCTGTCCGCAGAGGACAACGTATTCTTCTTAACTCCGTCCGCTTCCGGTGACGCGATCCCGACAAACCCGAACGGCTTCCAGATGTGCTTCGCAGATGGTAACCAGGGTAAAGTTGCAGCAGAGTTCGTAAACGCAAACTTCTCCGGTCAGACAATCGGTGTTATGTACAAATCCGATGAGGCTTATTCCAAAGGTATCTTTGACCAGTTCAAAGCGAACTTAGATGCAAGCGTAACAGTCGTTGAGACATCCTTCTCTGATGCGAACAGCACAGACTTCTCCACACAGATCGATACTCTGAAAGAGTGTGAATTCATTTTCATGCCGACATACTACACACCGGCTTCCCTGTTCATGACACAGGCGAAAGACACAATCCCGGCAAACGCAGTTTACTACGGCTGTGACGGTTTCGACGGTATCGACAACATCGAAGGTTTTGACATTACAGCAATCCCGCAGGCAGTTACAATGCTGTCTCACTTCAACTCCAAAGCAACTGACGGCCCGGCAAAAGCATTCATCGACAAATATGTTGAGAAATACGGCGCAGGCACACTGAACCAGTTCGGCGCAGCTGCTTACGACAGCGTATACGCAATCTACGGCGCTATGGAAAAAGCGATCGCAGAAGGCAAGAAGATCCCGGTAACAATCGGCGCATCTGAACTTTGCGAGATCCTGAAAGCTCAGTTCACAGGCGGCTACACATTAGCAAACGCAGTTACAGGCGAAAGCATCTCCTGGGATTCCACAGGTTACGTTAACAAGACAGCGATCCAGTACGTGATCAAAGAAGCAAACTAAGATGAATCAAACATAGGTTGTAACACATGTACATAATGGCCTAAATGGCTGTTATGTACATTGTGTTATTTTTAGGGGATAGGCTTATTGTTTGATTTTTAATCTGTTTTGGGGCAATTAACACACAAATATTAATTAGAACAAGTTGGGATAAAACATGGAACTCATTTTTTCAACAGTAATCAATGGTCTTAGCCTGGGCGGAATTTATGCGATGATCGCCCTTGGTTATACGATGGTATACGGTATTGCAAAGCTTTTAAACTTTGCCCATGGTGATATTATCATGGTCGGCGGATATATCATTTATGTATTTTTAGCAACGAAAAATCCAATTCTTGCAATTGTTATGGCCGTGATCGGATGCGTGATCCTCGGAATCTGCATCGAGAAAGTGGCCTATAAACCGTTACGCGGTGCGTCGCCGCTGGCAGTTCTGATCACTGCGATCGGCGTCAGCAACCTTCTTCAGAGCCTTGCACAGATCATATTCGGTTCTGCTCCGAAGATGGCGACCGTATATGATTTTGGTGTTATCAAGATGTTTGGCGCAACGATCCAGATTTCTTCTCTGGTAACTCTGGGTGTTACATTTGTTGTCATGGTCGCGCTGACGATGTTTGTAAAATATACACGTATCGGTCGTGCGATGATCGCTGTTTCTGAGGACAGA
>JAFOCX010000132.1 GCA_017380975.1 Lachnospiraceae bacterium | reverse complement strand
GATCCTGTAAACTCTAACACTGCTTTGCTGCGGTCAAGAGAGATAACATCACATGCGATCGTCACATTGTCTTTCTCTGAATCCAGTTCAAAATCAGAGATCAGTTTTGTTGCATGCTCTTTGATCAGGCCATTGACTTTCTCAGCAGTTTTATCATCGCGGAGATTGGAGAGGATCGGATACTCAATAGAAACCTTTCCTGTCTTTTCGGTTGCGATCTTGGAACGTACACTGAGTGCTTCGGAGGCATCGGCTCCATCTTTTGTTGTCTCTGCCTCTGTTTCAATTTCGATAGCAGCGGTTGTTTCCTGTGCCATTGTTTCGGCAACAGGAGTTGTCTCTGCGGCAGTTGTATGGATTCCTGTTAAGTCTACATCTTTATCTTTTTTGCAGCCGGAAAGGGATACAGCTGCGCAAACCATCAGCATTGCAAAAAGTGTAATCTGTTTTCTCATGGATTTTTCCTCCTATTTTTCTTTTTTATCATTATAACAGATAATTCGAGGGAAATATACTGACAAAAAATATAACATTTCTTAATTTTCTGTAAGAGTTTTTAATTTTTTCTGTTTTCATTGACACAAAAATGTGATATGCTACATATAGGTATGACCTAAATGGTAATAACATGTATTTTTACATTAATTATTAAGGAGGAACTTCCGATGAAATTATTATCTCTTGCAGAGGAATTAAGAGGAAACGCATATCCGGGTAGAGGAATTGTGATTGGCAAATCCAAAGACGGAAAGACAGCTGTTACAGCATACTTTATTATGGGCAGAAGTGAGAACAGCAGAAACCGCGTATTTGTAGAGGATGGCGCAGGTATCCGTACACAGGCGTTTGATCCGGCGAAATTAGAGGATCCGAGCCTGATCATTTACGCACCGGTTCGTGTACTTGGCAATAAAACAATCGTAACAAACGGTGATCAGACAGATACTATTTACGATGGTATGGACAGACAGATGACATTTGAGCAGTCCTTAAGATGTCGTCAGTATGAGCCGGACGGCCCGAACTACACACCGCGTATTTCCGGTATCATGCATATCGAAAACGGTAAGTACAACTTTGCGATGTCCATCTTAAAGAGCAGCGATGGAAATCCGGAAGCAAACAACCGTTACACATATGCATATGAGAACCCGCTTGCAGGCGAAGGTCGTTTCATTCATACATATGCAAGAAACGAAAATCCGCTTCCGAGCTTTGAGGGCGAACCGAAACGTGTAGAGATCGACGGAGATATCGACTCTTTCACAAACATGATCTGGGAGAACTTAAACGAGGACAATAAAGTTTCTCTGTTTGTTCGTTTCATTGATATCGAGACAGGCAACTACGAATCCAGAATCATCAATAAGAATAAATAATTACCTAAAGGAGTTTAATCTGAAATGAAGGAAATGGAATTAAAGTACGGCTGTAACCCGAACCAGAAACCGTCCAAGATTTATGTAGAAAACGGTGCGGATCTTCCGATCACAGTATTATCCGGCAGACCGGGATATATCAACCTGTTAGATGCATTCAACGGCTGGCAGTTAGTAAGCGAACTGAAGAAGGCAACAGGTCTTCCGGCAGCAACATCCTTTAAGCATGTTTCTCCGGCAGGTGCGGCAGTAGGTCTTCCGATGGATGATGTTCTTAAGAAAATTTACTGGGTAGACGACCTTGGTGAACTTTCTCCGATGGCATGTGCTTACGCAAGAGCAAGAGGCGCTGACCGTATGTCTTCTTTCGGTGATTTTATTGCACTTTCCGATACATGTGATGCAGATACAGCAAAACTGATCAAGAGAGAAGTTTCTGACGGTGTGATCGCTCCGGCATATACAGACGAGGCACTTGAGATCCTTAAGCAGAAAAAGAACGGCAACTACAACGTAATTCAGATCGATCCGAATTATGTTCCGGACCCGATCGAGCGTAAACAGGTATTCGGCGTAACATTTGAGCAGGGAAGAAACAATCTGGATATTAACGCAGATCTTCTTTCCAACATCGTTACAGATAACAAAGAGATGCCGGATTCCGCGAAGATGGACCTCGTGATCGCACTGATCACATTAAAATATACACAGTCCAACTCTGTATGTTACGTAAAGGGCGGCCAGGCAATCGGTATTGGTGCAGGTCAGCAGTCCCGCGTGCACTGTACACGTCTTGCAGGTCAGAAGGCTGACAACTGGCTCTTACGTCAGAACCCGAAGGTATTAAATCTTCCGTTCCGTGCAGATATCAAACGTGCAGACCGTGACAATGCGATCGACGTTTATATTGGCGATGAGTACGAAGATGTACTTGCTGACGGCGCTTGGGAGAGAGTGTTCACAGTGAAGCCGGAAGTATTTACAAGAGAAGAAAAACGCGCATGGTTAGACCAGATGACAGATGTAGCACTTGGTTCTGACGCATTCTTCCCGTTTGGTGACAACATCGAGCGTGCAAAGAAGAGCGGCGTAAAATACATTGCTCAGCCGGGCGGATCTGTTCGTGATGACAATGTAATCGAAGTATGCAACAAATACGGTATGGCGATGGCATTCACAGGAATCCGTCTGTTCCACCACTAATTTGAATGAACATTAGATGACCGGGGATGAAGAGATTCATTCCCGGTTTTTCTTGTCGCGTGTTTCTTTGACTTGCACTTTTCAGATAATGCCAGTATAATAGAGGAAACTCCCGTTTCGATTGGGAGTTTTTTGGAGGGTGGATTTATGGCTAAAAAGAAAAATAAAAAGGTTGTCCGCTATCGAAAACCTCTTAATATAAATATTGGCCTGATCATGTTTGCTTTGATCTTTGTTTACATGTCATTTTATGTATATACATATATGCAGAGAGACAAAGTAGAATTCTATGAAGTAGTCGAAGGCAGCATTGTAAATGATCAGAGACATACAGGTATTATTCTGAGAGAAGAAGAACCGAAGTATACAGAACGTGCAGGCAATATCAACTTCTATATGCGAGAAGGAAAGCGTGCGGCAGTCGGCACCAGGATTTATTCCATCGATGAAACCGGAACCCTTTCTAAGCTTCTGGAAGAGCGTACGGACGGTTCTGTAGCCTTATCTTCAGAGAATCTTATATCTTTGAAGAAAGAACTATCTGAGTTCAGCCAGACATTTACGGACGATAACTTTGGAACGGTATATGATTCCAGATACGCGCTGGATTCTGAAGTTCTGGAGTATGTAAATATCGATACACTGAAGAATCTTGACAGTATGATCGAGGAACTTGGTGTGAATTTTGAGCAGGTTCGTTCGGACAGAGCCGGTATTATTTCCTATACGGTCGATGGTATGGAAACGTTGACTCCTACGGAAATTACGGCAGGGATGTTTGACAAGGCGAATTATAAAAAGAATCCTGTCAAATCAGGTCAGTTGGTAGAAAGCGGTTCTCCTGCTTACAAAGTTGTGACATCCGGTGACTGGTCTATTATATTCCCGCTTGGAGCAGAGGAACAGGTTCTCTATAATGGAAAAACCTCTCTCATGGTAACATTCAGCGGTAAGGATCTTAAAACGAATGCGCAGTTTTCCATGATCACAGGCGGAGACGGTGCATTGTATGGTAAACTGGATTTTTCAAAATATATGGAACAGTTTATTGGCAGCCGTTTTGTGGATTTCGAGATTATTACAGAAGAGGTAAAAGGTTTGAAAATCCCGAGAACAGCGGTGGCAGATGTGAACTTTTTCCTGATCCCGAAAGACTTTCTTGTGAAAACCCAATCCGGTTCTGCCAGAGGTTTTTATAAAGAAACTTATACAGAAAACGGACCGAGTATTGTCTTGGTTTCCTGCGATATTTTCAATGCAGATGATGAGTACTATTATGTAAATTCCGGTGAAAAGAGTGAATTAAAAGCCGGCGACTATCTGGTAAAAGAAAATTCTCAGGACCGCTATCAAGTTGGTACGAAAGCGTCATTACAGGGTGTTTATAATATTAACCGAGGTTATACAGCATTCCGTAAGATCGAAGTGCTGAATTCTAATGACGAGTATTATACTGTGGCAAAAGGTACAGATTACGGCCTTTCTGTTTACGATCACATTGTGCTCAATGCAGCAGCCGTGACTGCAAACGGAATGGTAATCTATCAGTAATAAATGGAGGATGACAGAATATGTCAATTGCAATGAATTATGCGGAAGTGAAAAGCCGCATGGAGGCAGCATGCGTGCGTGCCGGCAGAGATCCGAAGGAAGTAACCTTGATCGCTGTTAGTAAGACAAAGCCGGTTTCCATGTTAATGGAAGCTTACGAAGCCGGAGCAAGAACCTTCGGTGAAAATAAAGTTCAGGAGATTACAGAGAAGTTTCCTCAGATGCCGGAAGATGCCAAGTTTCATATGATCGGCCATTTACAGACGAACAAAGTTGGACAGGTTATTGAAAAAGCTGTTTTGATCCATTCTGTAGACAGTGTACATCTTGCTGAAAAGATCGAAAAAGAGGCAGCAAAAAGAAATATGGTAAAAGAGATTCTTCTGGAAGTCAATGTTGCAGAAGAAGACAGTAAGTTTGGCCTCAAAATGGAAGAGGTGATCCCGACTTTAGAGATCATCAGAAACTTCCCGCATGTGTGCGTAAAAGGTCTTATGACCATCGCACCGTTTGTCGAAGATGCAGAAGAAAATCGAAAATATTTTAAGGAATTGTACCAATTATATGTTGACATCAAAACTAAAAACATTGATAATGGTACTATGAGTGTCCTCTCTATGGGTATGACCGGCGACTATGAAGTTGCGGTAGAAGAGGGTGCGACTATGATTAGAGTAGGAACCGGTATCTTCGGTTCCAGATAGATGGGAGAGAGAGTATAAGATGAGTTTCCTGACAAAGCTGATGGATACAATGCGTTTAGATAATGACGAAGATGATGATTACTTCTTAGATGATGATTATGTAGAAGACGAGAAGCCGGCAAAGAAGAGCATTTTTAACAAGAAACCGGCAGAGGATGACGATTTTGATGACTTTGATGAGCCGGAGACACCAAAGCCGCGCTTCCTTCCGACAAGAGCGAACACAGCAAACAATAAAGTGGTTTCTATGCGTCGCGGTATGGAAGTTTCTTTGATCAAACCGACTTCCTTAGAAGATGCGAAAGAAATCTGCGATTACCTTCTTGCAGGCAAAGCAGTAGTGCTCAATATGGAGGGAATCAATACTGAGACAGCTCAGAGGATCATTGATTTCACATCCGGTGCTACATATTCCATGAATGGTAATCTTCAGAAGATTTCCAGCTATATCTTTATCGCAACTCCGCAGACCGTAGAGCTTTCCGGTGATTTCCAGGACCTGTTTTCCGGTGGTGGACTTGATATTTCCGGACTCAACATTCATATTTAAGAGTTATGGAAAAAGAAGAACAGTTACTCAGGAAGAGGATCCAGGAACTGGCCGAAACCTGTTTCAGACGTGATGTTCCGACAAATACAGATTTTCTGAATTTAAGTGAACAGACAATTTTCCAAAGTGTATCTGGTATGCTGCCGCCGGTAAGGTTCGTTCTTTCCGGCGGCTTTGAGTCGTCAGAGAGGAAAGTTGTCTGTTTCTTGCCGTCTTATGAAGAAGAACTTGTGGATCCTCCCTATGACTGTGTGAGGATCGCACCATTAAATCGTAAGTTTGCGGAAGATCTTTCGCATCGTGATTACCTTGGTGCGATCATGAATTTAGGTATTGAACGTTCAATGCTAGGGGATATTGTGATCAAAGACGGGAATGCCTATGTGTTTGTATTAAGGAAACTGAGTCATTATCTGACAGAGTCGTTGACGACGATCCGACACACATCGATCACCGCAGAGATCACAGATGACGCCGGAGAAATTCTAAAACCGGAATTTGAGGAAATACAGGGAACTGTCAGTTCCGTTCGCTTGGACAGTATTGTAGCCCTTTGCGGCCGCTTGTCCAGAACAAAGGCAGCTGCATATATTGAATCAGAGAAAGTTTTTGTGAACGGACAGGTCATTACCAACGTATCACGTTCATTAAAAGACGGAGAAATCATTTCTATACGTGGCATCGGGAAATTCAAGTTTGATTCTGCGGGCGGTCAGACGAAAAAGGGAAGAACAGTTGTAACACTGTTAAAATACAAATAGATACGGGAGGTACTTCACTTGAAATATGCAAATGAGAATAGGCTAATTGTACATTTAAATAATGAACCGATCTATGATATTGTTCTTACAGAATCATTTGAAGGACTTTCACAGGAGTTATTAGCATTAGGATGTGAAAATAAGAAACTTTGCATCGTTTCAGATTCTAATGTTGCTCCGATCTATTTGGAAGAAATTAAGAGTTTAATCTCCGGATGCTGTCGACAGGTAACTGCGTACGTCATCCCGGCAGGAGAAGAAAACAAAAATCTTGACACTGTTCGAGGTGTGTATGAACATCTGATCCAGAACAAATATGATCGAAAGGATTATTTGATCGCGTTAGGCGGAGGTGTAGTCGGAGATCTTTGTGGATTTACAGCAGCTACATATCTTCGTGGTATCGGATTTATCCAGATTCCGACGACCCTGCTTTCGCAGGTTGATTCCAGTATCGGCGGAAAAACTGGCGTCGATTTTGATTCCTATAAAAATATGGTCGGAGCATTTCATATGCCTAAATTGGTATATACCAATGTTTCTGTTTTGAAAACACTTCCATTTGAACAGTTTTCAAACGGAATGGGAGAAGTGATCAAACATGGTCTGATCCGTGATAAAGAGTACTATGAGTGGATTTTAAATAATAAAGAGAAAATCATAGTGCGTGATCCGGAAATCTGTCGCAAACTGGTATATGGCAGCAATTTGATCAAACGAGAAGTCGTCGAGATTGATCCGACAGAACAGAATGAAAGAGCTACACTGAATTTCGGTCATACACTTGGACATGCAGTAGAAAAACTCATGAATCTTTCGATTCTTCATGGTCATTGTGTCGCTTTGGGTGCATTGGCAGCATTGAGAATCTGTAAAAATCGAGGTCTTGTATCCGCCGAGCAAGTGGAGTGTTATCGAAAAACAATGGAATTTTTCAAGATGCCTATGAATGTAAGTGGTTTGGAAAAACACGAAGTCATTGCTGCAACGAAAAATGATAAAAAAATGGAAGCCGGAGTGATCAAATTCATATTACTGGATGAAATCGGTCACGCATATATTGATAAAACTGTGAGTGAAGAAGAGATGGAACAGGCTCTTTCTGCAATTATGGTATAAGAGAGGAGCGTATTAACAATATGAATTCAGTATGGAAACGATATGGGATTTTTGGAATACTTTCCGTCCTTTTGATCGTATTTGACCAGTGGACGAAAATGCTCGCTTATGGTCAGCTTCGTGTCAATGGTCCATTTGTAATATGGGATGGTGTTTTTGAACTCCTTTACTCAGAAAACCGTGGCGCAGCGTTTGGTATTTTACAAGGACAGAAATGGTTCTTTTTAGTTGTAGCAGCGGCAGTTGTAGTTGTTATCCTGCTTTTTCTTTACAGGATGCCTGGTGAGAAAAAGATGCTTCCGTTGTTCTTTTGCACGGTCCTTTTAGCATCCGGGGCAATTGGAAATG
>JAFOCX010000131.1 GCA_017380975.1 Lachnospiraceae bacterium | reverse complement strand
GTTTACGGTGATCCGGCATTTATTCCGATCACAGAAGATTGTCCGAAAGGAAAGTGTACAAATCCGTATGGACAGACGAAGAGTATGCTGGAGGAGATGCTGATCGACATTCAGAAGGCTGATCCGGAATGGACGGTTATCCTTTTAAGATACTTTAATCCGGTTGGCGCTCATGAAAGCGGTCTGATCGGCGAAGATCCGGCAGGTATCCCGAACAATCTGACACCGTACATTACTCAGGTGGCAGTCGGCAAGTTAAAAGAAGTCGGCGTGTTTGGTGATGATTACGATACACCGGATGGTACCGGTGTGCGTGATTATATCCATGTGGTTGATTTGGCAAACGGACATGTGAAAGCGTTAAAGAAGTTCGACGAGACTCCGGCAGTTCACATTTATAATCTGGGCACAGGTCATGGTTACAGCGTTCTTGATATGATCAAGGCGTTTTCTAAAGCAGTAGGAAAAGATATTCCGTATTCCATAAAACCGAGACGTCCGGGTGATATTGCAACTTGTTACGCAGATCCGGCGAAGGCGAAAGCGGAACTTGGCTGGGTGGCAGAACGCGGCATTGATGAGATGTGTGCGGATGGATGGAGATGGCAGTCTCAGAATCCAAACGGATATAGAAATAATTAAGGAACGACTTAGAAATGAACAAAGAGACAAATTTATACCATATCATGGGTCAGTTTGACATTGAAACAAATATTTTTCCATATGGTTCCGGTCATATCAATGGAACATATTGTATCGATGTGCCGAAACTTTTACTTCAGAGGATCAATACAAATGTCTTTAAAAATCCGGAACAATTGATGGAAAATATTCAGAATGTAACAGAATATTTAAAGGTCAAAATTCGTGAAGAAGGCGGAGATCCGGAGAGAGAAACTCTGAGTGTTATCAAAACCCTGGATGGTAAGAACTATTATCAGGATCATGACGGAAGCGTATACAGAATGTATTATTTCGTCAACAATACAAAAGTGATCGAAGACGAAAAAACGTATCATGACTTATATCAGGCAGGCAGAGGATTCGGACATTTTCAGAAGATGCTTCGTGAATTCCCGGTGGATACTTTACACGAAACAATTCCGGATTTTCACCATACTCCGAAACGCGTTCTAGCTCTGAAACAGGCAATTGCAGATAACCATGCAAAACGTGCTGAGCTGGTCAAAGATGATATTGCACAGGCATTAAAATATGAAGGATTAGCTGAACTGATCATTTCAGGTATTGAGCGAGGTGAGATTCCGGTCCGTGTAACACATAATGACACAAAGATCAATAATATTTTATTTGATCGTCTGTCCGGAGAAGCTGTATGTGTGATCGATCTGGATACAGTAATGCCTGGAAGTATGTTGTATGATTTTGGCGATGCTCTGAGAATGGGCGCATCCACAGGTGCAGAGGATGAAGTGGATCTCTCCAAAGTCGAGTTTGACACGGAAGCATTCCGACAGTTTGCAAAAGGTTATCTGGAAGAGATGCGAGAAGAACTGACAGAGAAAGAAATCGAATTGCTCCCGGAATCTGCTGCGATCCTTACCTATGAGTGCGGCATTCGTTTCCTGACAGACTACCTGAATGGAGATACGTATTTCAAGATCAAAAGAGAGCACCACAATCTGGACCGAGCAAGAAATCAGTTCAAACTGGTGGAAGATATTTTACAGAAAATGGATGAATTAAAGAAGATTATTTCTGATTTAAAATAAGAAGGAACGAGGCTCTGCAGAGAGCTTCGTTTTTTCTGTTATAAAAGAGGTGGATTTGTCACATGAATATTGCAGCTCTTGTGTTTTTGCTGTTTTGATGATACATTTGTAACATAGGGGAGTCGTGTGAAAAGCAACTATATTTTTTCGAATGTGAGGATAATGACAGTATATGAAATCGATCGGAATTATTACAGACAGCCATTCCGGTATCACTCAGGAAGAAGCAAAACAGCTTGGTATCTGGGTATTGCCCATGCCGTTCTACATTGATGGGGAATGTTATTTAGAAGGAATAAATCTGACTCGAGAAGAGTTTTTTGAAAAATTAGAGGGTGGCTCTGTGATTGCCACATCCCAGCCGTCTCCGGCAGATGTCTGTGATGTATGGGACTGGGCATTGAAGGAGTTTGAAAAAGTGCTGTATCTGCCGCTCAGCAGCGGTCTTTCCGGTTCCTGTGAGACAGCGATGGCACTTGCAAGAGATGAGCAGTATGAAGGAAAAATTCTGGTAGTGGATCATGGACAGATCTCAACACCGCTCCACCAGATGGTATTCGACACACTGGAACTGATCGAAAAGGGATATTCCGCAGAACAGATCAAGGAGATCCTGGAAAGTGGAAAAGACCGCATGATGATCTACATCGGTGTGGAGACTCTGGAATATTTAAAACGCGGCGGACGCGTGACTCCGGCGGCTGCAGCCATCGGAAGCGTGTTAAATATCAAGCCGGTATTGAAACTGGAGACAGGAAAACTGGATTCCTTCAAAAAGTGCCGTGGCTTCAGTAAAGTGAAAAAGACGATGATCGAAGCCATGAAACAGGAAATGGATACAAAATTTGCAGATGCGCTGGCTGACGGGCAGCTTCGTCTTCTTGCGGCATCCAGTGCAGACAAGGAAGAGACAGAGAACTGGGTTAAAGAGATCGAGGATGCATTCCCGGGTATGAAAGTTTTCTGCGATCCGTTATCTCTTGGTGTTTCCTGTCATACAGGTGCGGGAGCCCTTGGAATCGGATGTTCCGTAGCACCGGAATATAAAAAAACTGTATAATTGAAGAGTTATTTTTGAGCCGGACGAAGCCATTTGTCCGGCTCTTTAACTTGTCATTTAAAATGTGTCATGTTACAATGAAAGGTAGGGAATAAGATGACACAACATGTACAAAAGGGGAAATTCGAATGTCAGCATTAAAAAATTTCTTTGCACCGGTAGATATGACAACCGGTGTGCCGTGGCAGAAGATCGCATTATTTACGATCCCGATGGTGTTGGGAAATATTGCGCAGCAGCTTTATAACACGGTAGACAGTATCGTAGTAGGTAAGTTTGTCGGAGACAATGCACTGGCAGCAGTAGGAAGTGCCAGCCCGATCTTCAACTTGCTTCTGGTGCTCTTTATTGGTATATCGGTTGGTACCGGTGTTATGGTTTCACAGTATTTTGGCGCAAAGGACAGAAAACAGCTGTCCCACGCGATCGGATGCAGTATTACACTGACAGCAGCTGCATCACTTGTGATCCTGGTCTTTGGACTGATCTTTGTTCGTCCATTACTGGAAATGCTAAATACACCTGCCAGCATCATTGACTGGTGTGACTCTTATCTGACGATCTTGATGATCGGCGGTGCAGGCGTTGCATATTACAACATCCTCAGCGGTATCCTTCGTGGAATGGGTGATTCCTTCTCCGCGCTGATCTATCTGTTGATCGCGACCGTGATCAACATTGTTCTGGACCTGTTTTTTGTGGCCGGCATGGGAATGGGAGTTCCGGGTGTAGCTCTTGCAACCGTAATTGCACAGGCAGTGTCAGCACTTCTCTGTTTCAGAAAACTGATGAAGATGACAGAAGTGTTTGATATCACACCGGAATATTTAAAGCCGACGAAGCATCATTCTTTCACTATGATCCGTTTAGGTCTTCCGTCCGGTCTTACTCAGATGATCATGTCCCTTGCGATGATCATTGTACAGTCTTTGACCAACAGTTTTGGCGAGCTGTTCATTGCAGCCAACGTAATCATCATGCGCGTCGATGGTTTTGCGATGATGCCGAACTTATCCTTCGGTAACTCCATGACAACTTACACCGGACAGAACGTTGGTGCAAAACGCTATGACCGTGTAGAAAAAGGCTCTGTACAGGGAGCGATCATGGCAGTCGGTGTTTCTACAACCATCACAATCCTGATCCTGATCTTTGGTAAATACCTGATGGGCATGTTTACTACGACAGAAGAACTGATCGATCTTGGTATGAGCATGATGTGTATTCTGGCACCCGGCTACATTGCAGTAGCCCTGTCTCAGAGTTTATCCGGCGTGATGCGCGGTGCAGGTGATACGATGACTCCAATGTGGATCTCTCTGATCACAACCGTTGCTCTCCGTGTTCCGCTTGCATACGGTATCTCTTACCTGACAAGAACTCCGGAACTTCCGACCGGACGCAGCGAGTGTATCTTTATCTCTCTGTTAGTATCCTGGTGCGCAGGCGCGCTCTTAAACTTCATCGCATATAAACGCGGCGGCTGGAAGCAGAAAGCCGTACAGTAAAGGAGAATTGTATGGAATATAGAAGATTTGGAAATACGATTGTAGTAAGAATGGACCATGATGATGATATTCAGGAAAATGTAAAACTGATCTCTGAGAAAGAAAATATCAAGCTGGGTCATGTCAATGCACTCGGTAACTGCAGATTTTGCACTCTGAACAGTTACGATCAGAATGTTAAACAGTTCTTCCCGAATACCTTTGAAGGACATTATGAGATCGCACATCTGAACGGAACCATCAACACACAGGATGGCAAGCATTACAGTCATCTGCACATCGTGATCGGCGATATGGAAGGACACGCTTACGGCGGTCATCTCAGCAAAGGTATCGTTGGTACGACACTGGAGATGTTCATTCACATTGTAGACGGTGTGGTAGACCGTGTGAACAGTGGGGAACCGGGCGGCAATGTACTGAAATTTGACTAGTCATCGGAAGATATCGGATAGAAAATAACGCTGTAAGTTTGAACCGGACAGACGGGTTTCAAACTTGCAGCGTTTATCATTTTGTCATTATTTTACAAGGAAAAAGCAAGTTTTTGTTGTCATTTTTGTGAAGGGAATTCTTGACAATACCAAGGGTTTACGTTATAATACGTTGATGTTATTATAAAGGGGAATTACACCCTCCGTTAGCGGAATTTAAAGTAAGAAAGGTAAGGCGTCATGGCAGATAAAAAACACATTTTGACCTATGAAGGACTTAAAAAATATGAAGATGAGCTTCAGGATTTAAAAGTAAACCGTCGTAGAGAAATCGCGCAGAAGATCAAAGAAGCGAGAGAGCAGGGCGACCTCTCCGAGAACGCTGAGTACGATGCAGCGAAAGATGAGCAGAGAGATATCGAGCTTCGTATCGAAGAGCTTGAGAAACTCTTAAAGAACGCAGAAGTAGTTGTTGAAGATGAAGTAAACCTTGACAAGATCAACATTGGTTGTGTTGTAAAGGTATATGATAAAGAGTTTGAAGAGGAGATGGAGTTCCAGATCGTTGGTTCTACAGAGGCTAACAGCTTACAGAACAAGATTTCCAACGAATCTCCGGTTGGTCATGCATTAATGGGTAAAAAAGTCGGCGACGTTGTTGACGTTGAAACTCAGGCAGGCGTGATCCAGTACGAAGTTCTTGATATCAAGAGAGCAGACTAAGAAACCATAAACGCAGCTGTGAAGGATTCGGAACAGCTGCAACTTACATTATAAGGAGAAATGAAAGTGGCAGAGCAGGCAAATCAGAAGAACGGCCAGCAGCCGGAGCAGGACCTTAACCAGCTGTTAAAGGTACGCCGCGAGAAACTGGCTGAATTACAGGCTAACGGCAAAGATCCGTTTGTTATTACAAAGTATGACCAGACTGCACACAGTGCAGATATCAGAGAAAACTACGCAGAGTTAGAGGGCAAAGAGGTATCCATCGCAGGACGTATGATGTCCAAACGTGTTATGGGTAAAGCTTCCTTCTGCGGTATTCAGGACTTAAAGGGCAACATGCAGTGCTACGTTGCAAGAGATGACATCGGCGAGGATGCATACAAAGATTTCAAGAAGATGGATATCGGTGATATCGTAGGTATCAAGGGTATCGTGTTCACAACAAAGACAGGTGAGATCTCCATCCACGCACACGAAGTTACAATGTTATCCAAGTCCCTCCAGATCCTTCCGGAGAAATACCATGGTTTAACAAACACAGACATGCGTTACCGTCAGAGATACGTTGACCTTATCATGAACGCAGATGTAAAAGATACATTCATCAAACGTTCCAAGATCATCTCTGCGATCCGCAGATACTTAGACGGACAGGGCTTCATCGAGGTTGAGACTCCGATGCTTGTTGCAAACGCAGGCGGTGCAGCAGCAAGACCGTTCGAGACACACTTCAACGCTCTTGATGAGGACTTAAAGCTTCGTATTTCCTTAGAGCTTTATTTAAAGAGACTGATCGTAGGCGGTTTAGAGCGCGTTTACGAGATCGGCCGTGTATTCCGTAACGAGGGTCTTGATACAAGACACAACCCGGAATTCACACTGATGGAGCTCTACCAGGCATACACAGATTACCACGGTATGATGGATCTCACAGAGAACCTCTACCGTCACGTTGCGCAGGAAGTTCTTGGCACAACAAAGATCGTATTCAACGGCATCGAGATGGATCTCGGCAAACCGTTCGAGCGTATCACAATGTTAGACGCTGTTAAGAAGTATTCCGGCGTTGACTTCAACGAGATCCATACTCTTGAAGAAGCAAGAGCGATCGCAAAAGAGAAACACGTTGAGTTCGAGGAGAGACACTCCAAGGGTGAGATCCTGAACCTCTTCTTCGAGGAGTTCGTAGAGGATCACCTTGTACAGCCGACATTCGTTATGGACCATCCGATCGAGATTTCTCCGCTTACAAAGAAGAAACCGGAAGATCCGAACTACGTAGAGCGTTTCGAGTTCTTCATGAACGGCTGGGAGATGGCAAATGCTTACTCCGAGCTGAACGATCCGATCGACCAGAGAGAGCGTTTCAAAGAGCAGGAGAAACAGCTTGCTCAGGGTAACGACGAAGCAAACACAACAGACGAAGACTTCATGTACGCACTTGAGCTTGGTATGGCACCGACAGGCGGTATCGGTTTCGGTATCGACCGTATGTGCATGCTGTTAACAGACTCCCAGGCGATCCGTGACGTATTACTGTTCCCGACAATGAAGAGCCTCGACGGCGGCAAGAAGACAGAGAAGACAGCTCCGGCAGCAAAAGCTGAGGCTGTTGCAGCTCCGGTTGTAGAGGAAGTTCCGGTAATCGAAGAGGTGATCGACTTCTCCAACGTAACAATCGAGCCGTTATTCGCTGACCACGTTGACTTCGAGACATTCTCTAAGTCCGACTTCCGTGCAGTAAAGGTTAAAGCTTGTGAAGCTGTTAAGAAGTCCAAAAAGCTCCTTCAGTTCACATTAGACGACGGAACTGGCACAGATCGTACAATTTTAAGCGGTATTCACGCATTCTACGAGCCGGAAGAGCTGATCGGTAAGACACTGATCGCGATCACAAACCTTCCGCCGAGAGCAATGATGGGCATCGAATCCTGCGGTATGCTCATGAGTGCGATCCACACAGTAGAGGGTGAAGAGAGACTCAACCTCCTTATGGTTGACAACAAGATCCCGGC
>JAFOCX010000130.1 GCA_017380975.1 Lachnospiraceae bacterium | reverse complement strand
GAAGTTGTTGAACGCCCGGCTTCTGTTGTGAAAGAGTTGATGGAAAATGCGATTGATGCGGGGGCAACAGCAATTACCGTAGAGATCCGTGAAGGCGGTATCGGATTCATTCGTATCACCGACAATGGATGCGGAATTCCGAAGCAGGAATTATCTCTGGCTTTTAAACGTCATTCGACAAGCAAGATCCGTTCAGCGGAAGATCTTCTTACGGTTTCCTCTCTTGGTTTCCGAGGTGAGGCGCTCTCCAGTATTGCTGCAGTGTCTCAGGTTGAGCTGATCACAAAAACAGCGGACAGTCTGACCGGTTCCCGTTATCAGATTGAAGGCGGCGTGGAAAAAGGTCTGGAGGAAGTTGGCGCCCCGGACGGAACGACATTTATTTCCAGAAATTTGTTCTTCAATGTACCGGCGAGACGCAAATTCTTAAAGACAGCGCAGACGGAGGGATCCCATGTGGCGGATCTGGTTGAAAAGATCGCTCTTTCGCATCCGGAGATTTCCATTCGTCTGATCGTTAATAACCAGAACAAATTACATACTTCGGGAAATCACAACCTGAAAGATATTATTTATACGATTTACGGAAGAGAGATCACAGCAAATCTGATTCCGTTAAAAATCGAACACGAGGTGGTACGCGTGACCGGTTTTATCGGAAAGCCGGTAATCGCGCGCGGAAACCGCAACTTTGAAAATTATTTCATTAATGGCAGATATATCAAGAGTGCGCTGATCTCGAAGGCCATCGAGGACGGATATAAGAGTTACATGATGCAGCATAAGTATCCGTTTACGATGCTTCATTTTGAGGTCGAACCGGAATATATTGACGTGAACGTGCATCCGTCAAAAATGGAGCTTCGTTTTAAAGATGGAGAAACCATGTACAGGGTGATCCAGCAGGCAATTACGGAAGCACTCAGTGGGAAGGAACTGATCCCTCAGGTAACGCTTGGAAACGAGCGTAAAGAGGAGAAGGCTGCTGTTTCGGAACCGGTTGTAAAAAAAGAAGAACCGATTGTTCCGGTGAAGAAAGCAGAAACTCGTGCGCCGGAGCCATTTGAGGTAAAGCGTCGTGAGGTGCTAGGTATTGCAGAACCTCGTGCACCTTATCCGGAGAAGCCAAAGACACCGGTTCCATCTTATGTACAGTCTCCGAATCGACCGTCGGTTAGACCGTTAACATCTTATCAGTCTTCGGAAAACATTTTAAAAGATAAAATGATCCAGAAACCGAAAGAGGAACCGAGACAAGAGACAAAACCCGTGCCAAAGCAAGAAGCTAAACAGATGGAGATGTTTGATAACCGTCTGTTATCGGAAAAGTCTAGATTTCGTCATCGTCTGATCGGTCAGGTGTTCGATACATACTGGCTGGTAGAATTTAACGATAATCTTTATATTATTGATCAGCATGCGGCTCATGAAAAGGTACTGTTTGAAAAGAATTTCGCATCACTGAAATCTCGAGAATACACCTCTCAGTTCATCAGCCCGCCGATCATTTTGACGCTTTCCATGCAGGAAGAAGAACTCTTAAAGCGTCACATGAAGATCTTTACCGATATCGGATTTGAGATCGAACATTTTGGCGGAAATGAATACGCGGTTCGAGCCGTTCCGGATAATCTGTTTTCTCTTGCGAAAAAAGAGCTGCTGCTCGAAATGTTAGACGGACTTACAGAAGAAAACATGGGAACTGCTTCCGAAACTATTTACAACCGCATTGCGACAATGTCCTGCAAAGCGGCAGTAAAAGGAAATCATCGTTTGACTGATCGGGAAGCGAATGAATTGATCGACCAGCTTCTGAGTTTGGACAACCCATACACCTGTCCACACGGCAGACCAACGATCATTTCCATGAGTAAATATGAAATGGAAAAGAAATTTAAGAGGATTGTGTAATGAAACAGCCTTTGATCATATTGACCGGACCGACTGCGTCCGGAAAAACAGCACTTTCCGTTGAACTGGCAAAAAGGATCGGCGGAGAGATCATCAGTGCGGATTCCATGCAGGTGTATCGTTATATGGATGTCGGATCCGCGAAAGTGACCGTAGAAGAGATGGATGGTGTACCGCATCATTTGATCGATGTTCTGGATCCGCAGGATTCCTTTAATGTCGTGACATTCCAGGAAATGGCAAAAGAGGCGATGAAAAAAATCTATGCCAACGGTCATATTCCGATCGTTGCAGGAGGAACCGGATTTTATATTCAGGCTCTTTTATATGATATTGATTTCACAGACAATGACGGAGATATGGAGTATCGTCACCACCTGGAAGAGCTGGCGAAAGAACAGGGAGCAGAAGTACTTCACTCAATGCTCAAAGAGGTAGATCCTCCGTCTGCGGAAGCAATTCATGCCAACAATGTGAAACGAGTGATCCGTGCCCTGGAATTTTACAAAAAAACAGGCCAGAGAATCTCTGATCATAATGAAGAAGAACGTCAGAAAGAGTCTCCATACAATTTTGCTTACTACGTGTTAAATATGGACCGTGCAACACTTTATGATCGAATCGACCTTCGTGTAGATAAGATGATAGAAGCAGGTCTTGAAGAGGAAGTAAAACAATTAAAAGCCATGGGATGCACCAGAGATATGGTGTCCATGCAGGGACTTGGATATAAAGAAATCTTAGATTATCTGAATGGAGAATTAAGCCTGGAAGAGGCAGTTTACATTCTAAAACGTGATACCAGACATTTTGCAAAGCGTCAGCTTACCTGGTTCAAACGAGAAAAAGATGTGACCTGGGTAAAACAGGAAAACTTTGGATTTGACCGTGAGAAGATCCTGAACTGGATGACCGAGGATCTGAAAGTACGCGGGATTATAGAATAGGAGAATACGGCATGGATATGGCAATGATGTACGGACAGCTTGGTATTTCCGAGAAAGTCCTGAACTATGCAAAAGAAGTAGAAGAATCTTTAAAAGAACGTTTCGCTGAGATCGATGCTACAGCGGAATACAATCAGATCAAAGTCATTAAGGCGATGCAGGATGCTCGTGTCAGCGATGTTCATTTTGCAGCGACAACCGGATATGGTTACAATGACCTTGGACGTGATACATTGGAAGAAGTATATGCGAAAGCATTCCATGGAGAGGATGCGCTGGTTCGTCCGCAGCTGATATCCGGTACACATGCACTGACTGTTGCAATGTCCGGTAACTTAAGACCGGGAGATGAGATTCTTTCTCCGGTCGGAAAACCGTATGATACACTAGAGGAAGTAATCGGAATCCGTGATTCCATCGGTTCCCTGAAGGAATATGGGATTTCTTATCGTCAGGTTGATCTTCTTCCGGATGGAAGCTTTGACTATGAGAATATCAAAAAAGCGATCAATGAAAAGACAAAACTGATCGAGATCCAGCGATCGAAAGGATACGATACAAGACCGACATTATCTGTTTCTAAGATCGGTGAACTGATTTCCTTTATCAAGGAGATCAAGCCGGATGTAATCTGTATGGTAGATAACTGTTACGGAGAATTTGTTGAGACGATCGAGCCGACGGATGTAGGTGCTGATATGATCGTCGGATCCCTGATCAAGAATCCGGGCGGCGGACTTGCTCCGATCGGCGGATATATTGTCGGAAGAAAAGATTGTATCGAACGAGCAGCGTACCGTCTTACAGCACCGGGATTAGGTAAAGAAGTCGGTGCAACTCTTGGCGTCAGTCAGTCCTTATATCAGGGATTATTCCTTTCTCCGACAGTCGTAGCCGGAGCAGTAAAAGGTGCGATCTTCGCTGCAAATGTTTATGAGAAACTTGGATTTGCAGTTGTGCCTAACAGCACAGAGAGCCGTCATGATATCATTCAGGCGATCACATTCGGAACAGCAGAGGGAGTGATCAAGTTCTGTGAAGGTATTCAGGCTGCAGCTCCGGTTGACAGTTATGTAGTACCGGAACCGTGGGCGATGCCGGGTTACGATTCTGACGTCATCATGGCAGCAGGTGCGTTTGTGCAGGGTTCTTCGATTGAACTTTCTGCAGATGCTCCGATCAAGCCTCCGTATGCGGTGTATTTTCAGGGCGGTTTGACATGGTACCATGCAAAACTCGGTATCTTGATGTCCTTACAGAAATTACTGGATGCCGGCCTGATCACACTGTAAGCAACGTGTGAAATATTTATGCATGCGTTGTAAACGACTTTGAAACATGATAGAATAGAGGTGTTGTAACCATGAGAAGTAAGAGCTCCTGGACATTATTACTGTTATTATTGTCAGGAATCGTACTTGGCGGATTTATCGGAGAGATGGCTTCAGGTGTTCCGGGATTTGGCTGGCTGAATTACGGAGAAGCATTTGGTCTTAATAATCCGCTGGTACTTAACTTCGGTATTCTTGTTATTACATTCGGTCTTACAATCCGAATTACAATGGCAAGTATCATTGGCGTGATCATCGCCATTCTCGTGTATCGATTACTGTAACTAACATAGGACATACTGACGGAAAGGTACTTGGAGAGCCGGAAGGTCAGGTGCAGGATGAATTACAAAAAAGAAGATCGAAACAACAGAAAAACCATGAAGTCACTGCCGGAATCAGAGCGTCCCTATGAAAAGGCTGCTGAGTACGGAGTGGAAAGTCTGTCGGATGCAGAGCTTTTGGCTGTGATCCTTCGGACAGGAACCAAAGACAAATCAGTCAGGGATCTGGCTGAGGAGATATTGAAGCTGGGGAATCCTTCGGGACTTCCCGGCCTTCTTCATCACTCACTGGCAGATTATCAAGAGATTCGAGGGATTGGATCGGTCAAGGCAGTTCAATTGTCTTGTATCGGAGAACTTTCCAAGCGAATCTGGAAATCAGCGAAAGTAACCAGTGAGCTGATATGCAGAAATCCTGCTGTGATCGCAGAATATTTCATGGAAGAAATGCGTCATAAGGAGCAGGAATTTCTGAAAATGCTGATTTTAAATACGAAGAATGTTCTTATGAAGGATATTGACATTTCCAAAGGAACAGTGAATGCATCGCTGGCAACACCGCGGGAAATCTTCATTGAAGCACTCAAATACCGCGGAACAAGTGTCATTTTACTTCATAATCACCCAAGCGGAGATCCGACACCCAGCAACGATGACTGCCTGTTTACAAAACGAGTGGCAGAAGCAGGAAAGATGATCGGAATCTCGCTGTTAGATCACATCATTATAGGAGATAATTCCTATGTGAGCTTAAAAGAACGGGGAATTTTATAACAATGAAAAATACCAGATATTTTTTGATCGGTTTATCTATATTTTGTATCTGCATGATCGGTATCACATCCCTGAAGGGCAGTTTACTGAATCCGCTTCGAAGTGCGGTTGGATACGTATTAGTTCCGATCCAGTCCGGAGTTAATGCGGTCGGCGGAAGTATTTATGAAGAAGCCACCAATATTCGAGAGTTAAAAACTGCATTAGAAGAGAACGAACGCTTACAGGCGCGAGTCGACGAACTGACGGAAGAAAATACAAGACTTCGTGCAGAACAGCTGGAGCTGGAGCGGCTCAGAAATCTGTATGAACTGGACACTCAGTACATGCAGTACAATAAAGTCGGAGCAAGGATCATCGCGAAGGATACCGGCTCCTGGTTTTCTGTATTTCGTATTGATAAAGGTTCCGCAGACGGCATCAAGGAAAATATGAATGTCATTGCAGGCGGCGGACTGGTTGGAATCATAACAGATGTAGGGGCCAATTACGCGACGGTTCGCTCCATCATTGATGACTCCAGTGAAGTCAGTGCGATGGCTCAGCAGTCCGGAGATACTTGTATCGTATCCGGAGATCTGAAACTTTTTAATGAAGGACGTTTAAATCTCGGTTACATGGAAAAAGACGATGATATCAAAGATGGTGATATGATCGTGACATCCAATATCAGCGGAAAATTCCTTCCGGGTATTTTGATCGGATATGCAACCGATATAACCGTGGACTATAGTGACAACCTCACAAAATCCGGATATGTGATTCCGGTTGCACAGTTTGATCGACTTCAGGAAGTATTAGTGATCACAGATTTAAAGGATGCGGGGCCTGAGATTCATGAATAACAGTTTAAAGAGAATTGGAATCAATCTTCTTTTGATCGTACTTGCATTTATTGTGCAGACATGCGTGTTTCCGCTCATTCCGTTTCTTGCGGTATATCCGAATCTGCTGTTGATCCTGATCTTCTCGTTCGGATTTATCAGAGGCAGCAGCTCCGGTATCTGCTATGGACTGGTTGCAGGTCTGCTTTTGGATTTGTCCTCAGGAGGAGCATTGGGATTTTATACCTTGTTTTATATCTGGATGGGATATGTCAACGGAATCTGTACCAAGTATTATTATGAAGATTATATTACACTGCCTTTGGTCCTTTGTGTATTAAATGAGTTCTCATACAATTTGTACTTGTATGTATTTGGATTCTTAGTGCGCGGAAGACTTAGTTTTGGATATTATCTGGTAAATATTATTTTACCGGAAACAATATTTACCGTTGTAACCACTCTGATCGTTTATCGACTGTTTTTATTTATCAGCCGTAAACTGGAAGAGATGGAAAAAAGGAGAGACACGACGATTGTATAGCGATTTACTGGAAATTTTTAAAGATTTTGTAAAAAAACTTCTGGCTTCCAGATTATTTATCCTGAGCATATTCTTTACCGGATTGTTCGGGATTCTTGTGGTGCGCCTTTTTAATCTCCAGGTAGTCAGTGGTGAGGAGTATCAGCAGGATTATATGGCGCTGACGGAAAAAACGATCAAACTGGACAGCACCAGAGGAAATATTTACGACAAAAACGGAAATATACTTGCATACAATGAGCTTTCCTACAACGTTACCATCCAGGACAATGGCGATTATGCAAAAAGCAACGATAAGAATCGAATGCTGCTGGAATTAGTGAGAATTTTGTATCGCCACGGAGAAGCAGTGGAGGGAGAGTTTGCGATCGGATTTGATTCAAGCGGTTAAATTGTTTATAAAACAACCAGTGAATCTTCCAGAAAACGTTTCATTGCAGATTTCTACGGCTTGCGCTCTACATCAGATTTGGATGATGAAGAAGGAAAATATCCTTCTGCTATCACTCCGAGAGAGATGTTTGAAAAACGGGTTACCTACTATGGTTTAGATAAGCTCAAAGATGAGAAT
This sequence comes from Lachnospiraceae bacterium, assembly GCA_017380975.1. GTDB lineage: Bacteria > Bacillota > Clostridia > Lachnospirales > Lachnospiraceae > Pilosibacter. The sequence goes on along the minus strand of JAFOCX010000130.1, from coordinate 4,055 downwards.
GGAAATCTCATCGAGATCACGGATGAAGAGGCTCTTGGAATTATCAATATCCGATATACGATGGGTTTTACTGCTTATCGAAAATATGAGTCGACAACGGTTGCGACGAATGTCAGCAAAGAGACGATGACGGATGTCCTTGAAAATTCTGCAGAATTAAAAGGCGTTAATATTGACAAGTCAACCATTCGTGTATACAACGACAGCATTTATTTTGCACCGATCATCGGATATATCGGTAAAGTCTGGGAAGATGAGTTGGAAGGACTTCAGGCAGTCAATCCGGATTATGATCTGACAGACCTGGTAGGTAAGATCGGTATTGAAGCTTCCATGGAAACGAAACTTCAGGGCCAAAAAGGTTCCCAGACCATGTATGTTGACAGCCAGGGTCGAATTATTGAAATTGTAGATCAGACGGCTCCTGTAGCAGGTGATGATATTTATCTTACGATCGATCGTGATCTTCAGATTGGTGTATACCATCTTTTGGAACAGCAGCTTGCCGGCATCATAAAAGATAAACTGGTAAATCGAGATCTGACGGAGGCTGACTATAAAAAGGCATCCAACCTTCCGATCCCTGTAAAAGATGCATACTATCAGCTGATCAACAACAACGTTTTAGATGTAAAAGCATTCTCTGCAGTAGAGGCTTCTCAGGTAGAGAAAAACATTTTTGCGAAATACAGCAATGCGAGGACGGATGTGACTTCCGCGATCCGTTCCGAGTTAATGAATGAAGAGGCGACGGAACTGATCGATCTTCCGGAAGATATGTTCGCATATATGCAGTATATTTATTCATTCTTAGTGAATGAAGGAATTATTCAGACATCCAAGATTGATCAGAATTCAGAAGCATATAAAAATTGGAAAGCGGATACGATCAGTCTTCGTGATTATATATATGAAGGAATTGCGGAGAGCTGGATCGATACAACGAAACTTTCCATCGAGTCACGCTATTCCGATGCAGACCAGATCTATGAAGTTATCATCGATTATGTGATGGAAGACCTGCAGAATGATAATGCATTTGCGAAAAAGATTTATCGATATCTGATCAATAAACAGGTTGTGACAGGAAAAGAACTTTGTCTTGCACTGTATTCCCAGAATGTTCTGGCTTATGATGAAAATGAAGTGAGACTTCTGGAGCAGAACGGTGATGAGTATGCGTTCCAGCTTATCCGCAGAAAAATTTCCGAAATGGAGATTACTCCGGCTCAGCTGGCACTGGATCCGTGTTCTGCAAGCTGTGTGATCACGGATGTTAATACGGGTGAAGTCCGTGCGCTGGTTACCTATCCAAGCTACGATAATAATAAATTCTCCGGAAGTGTAGACGCAGAATACTACAATAAATTAAATAATGATCTGTCTCTTCCATTATATAATAATGCAACACAGGCACAGAAGGCTCCGGGTTCAACATTCAAACCGATCATCGCGGTAGCGGCGCTGGAAGAAGGCGTGGTTGGCCAGACAGAGCAGATCAACTGTATCGGTCAATATCAGGAAATTTCTCCGTACTTAAAGTGCTGGGTATATCCGGGCATGCATGGTCCGTTGGACGCAGAGCATGGCATTATGAATTCTTGTAACGTTTTCTTTGCGGAAATGGGACATCGTTTTTCCGGTGCACCGGACGGAAGTTATGATCCGGAGCGAGGCATTGAGATCATTCGAAAATATGCATCGATGTTTGGTCTGGACGAAACATCCGGTATTGAAATTTCTGAGAAAACACCGCAGATGACAACGGAAAAACCGGAAGCATCATCCATCGGTCAGGGTACAAACTCTTATTCCAACGTACAGCTTGCCCGTTACGTCACTGCGATGGCGAATCGAGGTACTGTATATAATCTGAGTCTGCTTGATAAGAGAACGGATTCTCAGGGAAGTATTTTGGAGGATTATACTCCGGAAGTACGATCTGAGATCAATATTTCTGATTCTACCTGGACGATTGTCCAGCGTGGTATGAGAAAGGTAATTTCCGATGGTTCTGCAAGAAAGATTTTCAGCGATCTTGAAATTGATATTGCAGGTAAGACGGGTACAGCCGAGGAAGTTAAGAACGGTCATAAAGTAAACCATGCATTTTTCGTTTCCTTTGCACCGTATCAGAATCCGGAAGTAGCAGTAACCGTAAACATTCCGTTCGGTTACACATCTACCAATGCTGCAACAGTAGCAAAGAACGTATATCGATACTATTATGGATATACAGATTTAGATTATATTTTAAACAATCATGCTCTCAATGTTTCTGACGTTGAGATCAGCGACTAAATTTCAGAAAGGAGTTTCTTCCATGCGAAATGCAGTTGTGATCAAAGGAAATAAAGCAGGGATGACGGTGATCATGGATCCGGATATTTCTTTTGACGAACTTATTCATGCGGTGGAGACAAAATTTAGAGAGACCGCCCGATTCTGGGGAAGTGCACAAATGACACTGACTCTGGAAGGAAGAACACTTACTGCAGAAGAAGAACTTCAGATTGTCAATACGATCACGGACAATTCCGGAATTGAGATCCTTTGCCTTATCGATACGGATGCAAAACGTATTGAGCGCTGTGAAAAAGCTCTCAATGAGAAATTGATGGAATTGTCCTCTGCAACAGGACAGTTTTATAAAGGAACACTCCGTGCAGGGGATGTGCTGGAATCAGAAGCCAGTATCGTGATCATCGGAGATGTTGAAAAAGGAGCCAGAGTTGCTGCGAAAGGAAATGTAATTATTCTCGGCAGCCTAAAGGGTACCGTTCATGCAGGTGCTGCAGGAAATTGTGATGCTGTGGTCGTGGCTTTTGAAATGGCGCCGGACCAGGTAAAGATTTCCGACATGAATTTCCAAAAAGCGAAGAGTGGAAAGCTTCTCGGAAGAGGACCTATGATGATTCTGACAGAAAACGGACGAATTTGTTCGGAAACAATAAAAAAGAATTTTTTTACTTCGTTAAATTTCATTTAATACTGGAAAACTCTTGGATTTTCATGTAAAATAGTACTGATGGAGTCATGAACTGACTCGTGCAGAGATGCACAAAAACAACTGAATACAGGAGGATATTCTTATGAGTGAAGTCATTGTTGTTACATCCGGTAAAGGGGGTGTAGGCAAGACGACAACCTCTGCGAATGTCGGAACCGGTCTTGCTATGATGGGCGCCAAGGTTGTATTGATCGATACAGATATCGGTCTGCGGAACCTGGATGTAGTCATGGGACTGGAGAACCGCATTGTCTACAATCTGGTAGATGTGGTGGAGGGGAATTGTCGTATGAAGCAAGCCCTTATAAAAGACAAAAGATATCCAAACCTGTTTTTACTTCCATCGGCTCAGACGAAGGACAAGTCTGCGGTTACACCGGGACAGATGCAAAAGCTGGTCGATGATTTAAGAGAAGAATTTGATTATGTACTGTTAGATTGTCCGGCCGGGATCGAACAAGGATTTAAAAATGCAATTGCAGGTGCAGACCGTGCATTTGTAGTAACGACTCCGGAAGTGTCAGCGATCCGTGATGCGGACCGTATCATCGGTCTTTTAGAAGCAGAGGGGATCACGAAGATCGATTTGATCGTGAACCGTGTCCGTATGGACATGGTAAGACGCGGCGATATGATGTCGATCGAAGATGTGACGGACATCTTAGGGATCCCTTTGATCGGTGCGATTCCGGATGAAGAGGAGATTGTGGTCTCGACCAACCAGGGAGAACCTTTAGCCGGCATGAATTCTGCATCCGGACAGGCATATCTCAATATTTGCAAACGTGTATTCGGTCAGGAAGTACCGCTTGTAGATATGGAGAAGAAACGCAGTTTTTTTGCAAGATTTTCCGGGCGTCTAAAACGAGCATAGCTGTTGCTGCGTCTTCTTGAATTCCTGACCAAAAAGAACTCCGGCGGCTTCGGCAGTTTCCCATACCGCGCCCAGTAGACGTCGAACGGATTGCACGCAGTCCAGGTGTACTGCTTCAGGATGATCTTCAGGTCGATATCGGTGATCGTCGTTTCCAGATAATCCGCGCTT
>JAFOCX010000129.1 GCA_017380975.1 Lachnospiraceae bacterium | reverse complement strand
TCTTACAACACAAATTTCCGAATTGCTGCTGCAACTCCAGCCTCATTGTTTGTAACTGTAATATGATCCGCCACTGCTTTTACACATTCTTCTGCATTTTCCATGGCCACACCGAAACCGGCCATGCGGATCATAGAAACATCATTTTCGCCATCGCCAAATGCCATGGTCTCTTCTTGACGAATTCCAAGATGCGCTGCAAGTCGGATCAGTGCATTTCCTTTATCAGCGCCGGCTGCATTGATCTCCAGATTATTAGCAAGAGACGATGATACCAGGATTCCCGGTATATCCGCCAGTACGTTTCGCATGCGCACTCGTGCTTCCTCTTTTACAAAGAATAAGTTGATCTTGTCCACATACTCACAATTCTCCCGGATATATTCAATATTGTCCGGAACTGGTTTTCTTGTCTTTCTTACCAGATCATGAATCCCCTGATTCGGTACGTAATGAGCAAGATTATCCCAGAATGACTGTCTTGTGTATCCAATGCCTCCAATGTACGCATCATACATGATGTCATCTTCACAGTCACGAACAAGCTCCATGATCTTTACAGCAGTTTCTGCTTTTAACAGGCAAGAAGAAATAACTTCTTCTGTTTTTAAATCCACCACCACTGCACCGTTTACCGTTATCGCGTAACGAACACCCGGAAGATTTTTTAATTCGTCCGGAATTCCGATTATCGTACGACCGGTTGCCGGAACGATCTGGATCCCGCGCTCTGCACATTCTGTCAGTGCCCGGATATTTTCAGCAAGCATCTGTTTTTGATCATCTACAAACGTACCGTCAAGATCCGTTGCGATCAGTTTTATTGTCATTAATATTTCCCCCGTTTCAATAATAGAGGCTCTTATTTTAAACTTATAACAGTTCGCCGAAACATCTGCCTGACCATATTTGAGGCGGACGCTCCGGCGACTGTTTCTACTATATTATATTAGTCAAAGAAATCCTTTTCGCGCAGGATCAGGAAACCTTCTTTGTCATACGCCGGAGAGAAGATGCTTGTCAGTTTTCTGCCAAGTGTCTTTTTCTCTGCTTTATCAGCGGCTTCTTCGATCAGATCAACGGCTGCTTTCTGAGTCAGACGTACTCCGTCTTCCTCCATCATCTCGATTCGCTCATAAAGCGCCAGCATGCTCTTACCGGTAATGCTGCAATCAATCTCGGATGCGTATTTGCATGCAAACTGTGCGAACTCATCTGCATCCATCTCGATATCATCATCGTAGTCTTCTGTCTCATTGTGTTCGGAATCCTCTTCTTCATATGTGGATTCATCTGCTGACTCTTCCTCATATGCCGGTTCTTCCTTCGGTTCCTCTTTCACAACGATCGGAGTTTTTTCGATCTTTGCAGTTTTCTCTGCTTCCTTTGCGATCTTTTCCTGAGCCGCGATTTCTTTCTCCAGTGCTTCTTCCACAGCTGCTTCTGTGATGTTCTGCTCTTCTGCTTTCGCATCAGAACCGATATACTGGAATTTGCTTGCCAGGGATGCATGTGTCGCATGAAGTTTCTCCAGATTTTCCGGAGTATCGATAAGAACAACGATCATACCACTCTTATCTTTTTCCATAAGATCATCCAGTTCATTTTGAACTGCTGCAGTCAAGCCTGCTGCGTGTTCGATCACAAGGTCTTTTCCTGCAAGCTTGTCAGCAACTGCACGGATTCCCTTTTTATTTAACTTTTCGCTGCTGATCTTTGCAACCGGGTTTTTGTATCCTAATTCTCTGTGAATCTTCTTCAGAGCTTCAATGGCCATTGCAAGGCCCTCTTCCTCTGTTTCTGCCTCGATCATCAGGTTGTTCATCTCCGGCTCATCGTCCAGAGATTCGATTTCGATTTCTTCAGCTACAGCTGCTTTTTCCTTTTCGCGCTCAAGACGCTCCTGCTCTAAACGTTCTGCCTCTTCTCTCAGGGCACGTTCACGAGCGATCTCAGCTTCTCTCTTTGCACGACGCTCTTCTTCCTCGCGGCGGGCTTTTTCACGCTCTTCTTCCGCACGACGGAGAGCTTCCGCCTCCATCTCCTCGCGTTCTTTCGCCGCACGGATCGCTGCACGCTGGCGTTCAATTTCACGCTCTGCTTCCGCTGCTGCTTCTGCCTCGCGCTCTGCTGCTGCATCTAAAACTCTCTGTGTCGGCTTGATCTCTTTCAGAGAATGCAGGTCATCAAGTGTCCTTGTTGCCTCCATCTCGTCCTCTTCTACGATCGCTGTCGGTTCTTCTGCGATCTTTGCCATTTCCTGAGCAAGTTTTTCGGATTCCTCATCCTCATGGATGCGGATCACAGCTTCCTCTGTCGGCTCCTCCGCAGAAACTTCCGGCTCCGGAGTTTCCTCTTCTAAAACCGTGTCTTCTTCTACTTTAGCATAAGACTTTGTACTGTATTCTTCCTCTACCGCACGAAGCTTCGCCTCATATTTGTCGCGGTTCTCCACGAGATCCATCTGATACTTGTTGAGCGGAGCATACTCCAGTTTTAAATCCATGGCTTTATCCACGTATTTACCAAGGCCGAACATCAGCATAATGGTATCGCAGGTTGCCACGCATTTGTCTTCAAGACCCGCCTTATGATAAAGCTCTGCCAGCTCATACATCCACTTTTCGTCCAGTTCGGAGGATGTGTACGCCTCTAATGAGCGGATCAGCTGCTCGATCGGTGCTTTTTTCTCTTTTAAGATCAAATAGCGGAGAAGGTACTGACGCGGATCGTCCTGTGCAACTTCACAGAACTCACGGTAATATGTTTCTGCTTCTCCAACGCGTCCCTCTCTCAGAGCCAGATCTGTCAGTTTGTACAGGATGCGTTTGCCCACCGGTGCACGCTCATAAGCGATCCTCAGAACTTCTTTCGCTTCCTGATACTCCTCGTTTTTCTCGTAAATCTGGGAAACCATGGAAAGAAGGCTTCCGTTTCTTACACGGCGCCAGTCGATGGTATCGCAAATTTTCATTGCAGTCGCATAGTCGCCGCGATTTACTAATTTTTTAATCTGTTCAACTTTTATGTTAAACTCGTACTTATCCATGAATAGCTTCTCCTAAGTTTCCTACAATTCCACACGGCCCTCCAGCGCACGCAGAAGTGTTACTTCATCAATGTATTCCAGATCTCCGCCTACCGGCACACCGCTCGCGATCCTTGTGACCTTGATCCCTGTCGGTTTGATCAGCTTGCTGATATACATGGCTGTCGTTTCGCCTTCCAGGCTGGAGTTGGTTGCGATGATGACTTCTCTCACATCTTTCTGGAGTCTGGTCATCAATTCTTTTAATTTGATATCTCCCGGGCCGATTCCGAGCATTGGAGAGATCGCACCATGAAGGACATGGTAGACTCCCTCGAACTTCCCGGTTTTTTCGTAAGCTGCCAGATCTCTCGGATTTTCCACGACCATGATCACACTGTGGTCACGGACCGGACTCTTGCAGATCGGGCAAATATCCATATCCGTCAGGGTAAAACACTCTTTACAATAATGGACATTGTGCTTCGCATCTCGGATCGCGCCGGATAGACGGTCCACCTGCTCCTCCGGCATATTGATAATATGGAATGCCAGCCGCTGCGCCGTCTTATTTCCGATTCCCGGAAGCTTTGACAGTTCTTCAATTAATTTTGAAATTTGGCTGCTGTAGTAATCCATCTTAGAAAGAAAGTCCTCCTAAGTTAAGGCCGCCTGTAAGCTCTGCCATCATTGCACTGGACTCTTCTTCCATCTTACGGAATGCTTCATTTGTTGCAGCTACGATAAGATCTTCTAACATCTCAACGTCATCCGGATCTACTGCCTCCGGAGAGATCTTCACAGAAACAACTTCTTTTTTACCGGAAACTGTTACTGTAACAACACCGCCACCTACGCTTGCTGTGTATTCTTTCTCTTCCAGCTCTTTTGTCTTCTCTTCCATCTGACGCTGCATTCTCTGCGCCTGCTTCATAATATTTGTCATATTGCCCGGCATACCACCCGGGAAACCGCCACGTCTTGCCATGGTTTCAATCCTCCTGAATTCTATGTTTTCTTAAATTATTTTTTATATTGAAAAGTCATTTCACCGACTAATCTTCAATCGTGATCTCCATATGGATATTTTCCCGAAGTTCTTCATCGGTAATATATCTGGTATCCATACGTTCTCCGCTCTCGCGAAGTCTTGCTTTAAAATAAATGGATTTTCCGTACATCTGCTCCACATATCGTTCAATGTCTCCCAGAATACTCGGGCGGCTGCCCATATGGAAGTTCATCGAATCACTGAATACGATGCAAAGACAGCTCTCGCCTGCAGGCTCCACAACCGTCTCTCGATAGCACGGGCGCACAGACATCCCCATCGCACGAACGATCTTCCCCCATTCATTGCGCACCATATTCAGATCTTCCAGCTGAGCTTTCGGAAGTGTTACGGTTCGCGGTTCAACCGAAGCCTGATATCCCTGCGTCGGAGTTCCGGCATTCGGTACCGGATTGCTCATCGGTGCAGCTCCTCCCGTTTCCATCTGCGGTTCAGAACCCACACTCACAACCGGCGCATATCCGGCCGGCGCAGCCGGAATCCCATTCTCAACCTGACGTTCCAGTACAGACAGACGTTCCAGGATCGATTCCAGATCCTGTTCCATCTGAGGTTTCGTCAGTTTAATGAATGCCAGCTCAATGAGCACGCGCTTCTGTGCTGCAAATCGAATCTGGTTGGAAAGTTCTGAGAATACGCGAATGTAGCGCATCAGTGTATTCTCATCTGCCAGTTTCGCATCTTCGCGCAGCAGTTTTAAATTGTCTTCCGACATATCCAGCAGTTCCTCTGCATCTTCCGCTGTTTTTAACAGCAGCAGATTCCTCAGGAACCAGATAAAGTCGACCACAAACTGAGTTAACTCACGTCCCTGGATGACCATTTCTTCTAATTTTAAAATACAATCTTTGGTCTGCCCCTGCACAACCGCCAAGAATAATTCTCGGAACACGCTGTTGTCCACCGCTCCGAGCACATCCAGCACATGTTCGTACGTCAGGGTTTCTCCAAAATGGAATGCTGCACACTGGTCTAACAGACTCAGTGCATCTCGCATGGAACCGTCTCCGGCCTTCGCCACATAACGGAGTGCACGTTCCTCGACAGGCATTCCCTCCGCGTCAGTCAGTTCTTTCAGACGGTCTGCGATCGTATCCACTGTGATCCTGCGGAAATCGTATCTCTGGCATCGGGACAATACCGTGATCGGGATCTTATGAACTTCTGTCGTCGCCAGAATAAAGATCACGTAGGACGGAGGTTCTTCCAGCGTCTTTAAAAGCGCATTGAACGCTCCCGTCGAAAGCATATGCACCTCGTCGATGATGTAAACGCGATACTTGCCTTCTGTCGGCGGATACTGAACCTGGTCGCGAATCTCACGAATATTTTCCACACCGTTGTTGGATGCAGCATCAATCTCCACCACATTGAGAGACGTTCCGGCTGCGATCTGCTTACAGCTCGGGCACTCTCCGCACGGACTTCCGTCCACCGGATTTTCACAGTTTACGGAACGGGCAAGAATCTTTGCCACCGTTGTCTTACCTGTACCACGGGTTCCGCAGAACAAATATGCATGTCCGATACGCTGTGCGCGGATCTGGTTCTGTAAAGTTGTAACAATATGGTCCTGGCCCTTCACATCATCAAAGGTGTGCGGTCGCCATTTCCTGTATAATGCTGTATATGACATAATCTATTCATCTCCGAAGCTGATGCCGAGCAGTTTCGCCTCTTTAATAATATCGGATTTCGGGTCTACATATTTCAGTTTTCCTGCGGACTCAGAAAGCGGGATATCTGTGATCACATTGTTCTTCACAACCACAAGTCGGCCAAACTGTTCTTTGTCGATCAGGGTCGCAGCATGGGCACCGATCCTGGAAGAAATAACACGATCATACGGAACAGGCGCTCCGCCCCTCTGCATGTGGCCCGGAACCGTCACACGGATCTCCAGACCTGTTTTTTCCTGGATCATTGCACCAAGTTCATACGCAACAGACTGATACTTCTGTTTACGCTCTTCCAATTTCTTCTTATATTCCTTCTTGGATAACTTGGCATCCTCTTTGGATATCGCACCTTCTGCTACTGCTAAGATTGAAAAGCGGCTTCCATGTTTCGTACGTTCTTTGATCTTCTTCGTAATCGCATCCAGATCATACGGAATTTCCGGCAGAAGGATAATATCTGCGCCGCCTGCGATACCGGCGTGAAGCGCCAGCCATCCGACTTTGTGTCCCATGATCTCCACGATGAACACGCGGCCGTGAGAGGACGCAGTTGTATGAATAAAATCAATCGCATTGGTCGCAACATCTACCGCACTCTGGAAACCAAACGTCATGTCTGTTCCCCACAAGTCGTTATCGATCGTCTTCGGGAGCCCGATCACATTTAACCCTTCCTGACTCAGGAGGTTGGCTGTCTTCTGGCTTCCGTTGCCTCCAAGCACCACCAATGCGTCCAGTTTCAGCTTGTAATATGTGTGACGCATCAGCTCTACCTTATCCAGACCGTTTTCATCCGGTTCACGCATCAGCTTGAACGGCTGTCTGGAGGTACCGAGCATCGTACCGCCTTTTGTCAAAATACCGGAAAAATCAGAACGGTTCATAAAACGATAGTTCGCATACATCAGACCTTTGTAACCATCTTCAAATCCGATAATCTCCACTTCATCACCGTAAATGCTGTAAAGTGCCTTTGCCACGCCGCGCATGGTCGCATTTAACGCCTGGCAGTCACCGCCACTGGTTAAAAAACCAACTCGCTTCATAACTATGTTCCGTCCTTTCTCCAATATGGCATACTTAATATGATTATAATACATGAAAAAGAGAGGGGCAAGGGAAAATTTCACGACCTTACCTCTCTCTTT
>JAFOCX010000128.1 GCA_017380975.1 Lachnospiraceae bacterium | reverse complement strand
GCAGCGTTGATGCAGGGACTCACAGGAAACGGCATCGGTGTTGCAGTGATGGACACCGGTGCTTTTTTGCATCCGGATTATGGAAGACGTATCGTTGGATTTGCAGATATGGTGAACCATCGAAGAGACCCTTATGACGATTGTGGTCACGGAAGCCATGTCTGCGGGATCATCGGAGGGGACGGGGCTCTTTCAGAGGGAAAATACAGCGGAATGGCTCCGCGCTGCAGTCTGATCGTGGTCAAGGTTCTGGATCAGAAAGGAAATGGATATGCGGTGGATGTGTTGTCCGGGATTGACTGGATTTTAAATAGAAAAGATGCGTTGGGGATCCGGATCCTGAATATTTCTGTGGGGTCCGGAGGAAAAAGAAATCTGCATGAGGATTCGGCGCTTGTGCAGGGAGTGAACCGGGCTTGGGACGCCGGTCTGGTCGTGGTTGTGGCGGCCGGAAATAATGGACCGAAGCGCATGTCGGTCACAACTCCGGGAATCAGTCGCAAAGTGATCACGGTGGGCTGTTCTGACGATGATCAGGAGATTTTGGTGGGAGGAAAACGGATGGTAGACTATTCGGGACGTGGCCCTACGGCAGAGCATATTTGCAAACCGGATGTGATCGCTCCGGGAAAAACGATTGTCAGCTGCGCCGGTCGGAATGGAAAATATGCGATGAAGAGCGGAACCTCCATGAGTACCCCGATCGTGTCGGGTGCGATTGCTCTTTTATTAGAAAAATATCCGGATATGACCAACCGTGATGTAAAATTAAGGCTGATGGAATCATCCAAAGACCTGGGACTTCCCAAGAATCAGCAAGGCTGGGGGCTTCTGGATATGGAACGATTTTTAAAGAAATAATTTTACTTAAATTTTACATTCGAGGCTTGGAAATTTTACATGTGGATGCTATCCTAAAAACGTATGGTAAAAGAAATATAGGAAAACAAAAAACTATATGGAGGAAATTATGGACATTTTTGGCGTATTAACTATGCTGGGCGGTCTGGCTCTGTTCCTGTTCGGAATGGACGTTATGGGTGATGGCCTTGAGAAGGCATCCGGCGGCCGCCTCGAGAGAATTCTGGAAAAGCTGACATCCAATAAGCTGATGGCTGTATTGTTGGGTGCAGGTGTTACTGCAGTGATCCAGTCTTCTTCTGCCACAACCGTAATGGTTGTCGGCTTTGTAAACTCCGGTATTATGAAACTGGAGCAGGCGGTTGGTATTATCATGGGTGCTAACGTTGGTACCACAATGACAGCCTGGTTACTGAGCTTAACAGGACTTGAGGGCGGAAGCTTCATCATGAAGATGTTAAAACCGTCTTCCTTTGCACCGATCCTTGCGGTGATCGGTATTATCTTCACTATGTTCATGAAGAAGAATGAGCAGAAGAAAAACCTTGGTGCGGTTCTTCTTGGCTTCATGGTCCTGATGACAGGTATGGATATGATGAGCGGTGCAGTAAAACCGTTAGCAAATGTTCCGGAATTTACAGCATTATTTACAATGTTCTCTAACCCGATCATCGGTCTGTTAGTAGGTGCATTTGTTACAGCAGTTATTCAGAGTTCCTCTGCATCTGTAGGTATTTTACAGGCATTATCTGCAACAGGAGCGATCACATTCGGAAGCGCACTCCCGATCATCATGGGTCAGAATATCGGTACTTGTGCGACAGCACTTATTTCCGGTCTTGGTGCAAATAAGAATGCGAGACGTACTTCTTTAGTACACTTATACTTCAACGTTGTTGGTACAGTTGTATTCTTGATCGTGTTCTATGCACTGAACAGCTTTATTCACTTTGAGTTTATGAATGGTCCGGCAACAGCCGTAAATATCGCGATCATCCATACAGTCTTTAACTTGTTTGCAACTGTGATCCTTCTTCCATTCTCTGATCTGCTTGTGAAGATGGCATGTGCAACGATCAAAGATGACCCGGTTGCTGAGGCAGAGCCGACAGCCGAGGAGAATGCATTCCGTCTTCTGGATCCGCGTTTCCTTGCAACTCCGGGTTATGCAGTAGACCAGTGTAAACTGACAGCCATCGACATGGCAAAACATGCGAAAGATGGTCTCCTTATGTCTCTCGATCTCTTAGAGAACTTCGATGCTGATAAGGCAAAGAGAGTGAAAGAACTGGAAGATCTTGTAGACCGTTACGAAGATGAGCTTGGTTCCTACATGGTAAAACTGAGCCACGCTCCGTTATCCAAGTACGATAACCATACAATCTCCCTGCTGCTTCACAGCATTGGCGACTTAGAGCGTATTTCTGACCACAGCATGAACATTTTAAGTGCTGCAGAAGAGATGCACGAAAAAGGCATGGTATTCTCTAATGAAGGTAAGGGCGAGTTAAAGGTATTCGTAGATGCAGTTCGCGAGATCCTGGACCTTACTGTAAGTGCATTTGAAAAGAACGACATCAAGAGAGCTGCTTTTGTAGAGCCGTTAGAGGAAGTGGTTGATGAGCTTAACACAATGGTGAAGGCAAACCACATCAAACGTCTCCAGAAAGGTATCTGTACCATCGAGCAGGGCTTTGTTCTCTCCGATATTTCTACAAACTTAGAGCGTGTATCTGATCATTGCTCCAATATCGCGATCAGTGTTATTGAGATCGACAGAGACGGTTTCGATGCACACGGTTATCTTGAGAACTTAAAGAAAGAAAATGATCCGCAGTTCATCGGTCTGGTTGAGTCTTATCGCAGAAAATATGCGCTCCCGACAACAGAGGCTGCTGACTAATCGCTGGAAAATAATGAAAGGAGGACCAAGATGGCACTGATCTATGCAGTTGAGGATGATAAAAACATTCTGGAAATCGAGATGTTTGCGCTGAAAAACAGTGGATATCAGGTGGAAGGTTTTGAAACAGCCCATGATTTTTATAAGAAGCTGGAAAAGCAGATACCGGATCTGGTCCTTCTGGATGTGATGCTTCCGGATGAGGATGGTCTGGAGATTGTCGGAACTCTCAGAAAGCGCCCGGAAACGAGAAAAATGCCGATCATCATGGTAACGGCAAAAAGTGCAGAAATTGAGAAGGTAAAAGGACTGGATGCGGGCGCGGATGATTATCTCACAAAGCCGTTTGGTGTTATGGAGCTGATCGCCCGCGTGAAAGCGATCCTCAGACGCACGATGGAAGAAGATAAGTTCCTGAGTGTCGGTGACGTTTACGTGGATGATGAGAAACGTACCGTCTATGTGTATGGGGAACCTTGCACCCTGACCTATAAAGAGTATGAATTATTGAAATTGCTGCTCCATCATTCCGGTGTGGTAGTAAGCCGTGAGATCATTCTGGATCGTGTATGGGGGATCGATTTTGAAGGCGAATCCCGTACGCTGGATATGCATATCCGAACTCTGAGACAGAAACTCGGAGAAGCCGGAGCGATGATCCGCACGGTGCGAAATGTCGGTTATATGATAGAGTAAGCGGAGAATAATATGAAACGGAAGATACAATTAGAACTTCTGGCAACATCAGCGTTGGCGATCGTGTTGACGCTGTTGTTTGCATTATATGTATTTTATGGATTATTTAAAAAGCAGGTCATCAATGATCTGCGAGAAGACTC
>JAFOCX010000127.1 GCA_017380975.1 Lachnospiraceae bacterium | reverse complement strand
TCATCTTTTGTAACTTGAAAATTACATATAGATGTTAGATGTTTTCTCTAATTTCGGGCAGAAACCTTCTTTTTCAAGAGCTTCAATGATCTGCTCTTTGTGCTCTGTACCGAATGCCTCGAGAGTACATACAACCTGTACGCCTGCAGCACGGTTAACGTTTGCATATACGTTGTGGTCAAGTTTGATGATGTTTGCCTGGTTCTGGCCAAGAAGTGCTGTAAGAGCTGCCAGTTTACCCGGTTTATCCTGTACCATAACAGATACTGTGAAGATTCTGTCTCTCTGAAGAAGACCGTTCAGAACTACGTTTGCCATTACAAGAACGTCCATGTTACCACCGGAGATAACAGAAACAACTTTCTTTCCCTTGCAGTCTAAGTGGCTCAATGCAGCGATTGTAAGAAGACCGGAGTTCTCAGCAATGATCTTATGGTTCTCCGCAAGCTCTAAGAAGCACTGTGCAAGTTCGGAGTCCTCTACTAAGATGATATCATCGATGTTCTCTTTGATGTACGGTAATAACTTATCACCAAGAGTCTGTACAGCTGTACCGTCAGCAATTGTGTTGATCGGAGAAACTGTAACAACATGACCAGCTTCTAAAGCAGCGTTTAAGCAAGCTGCGCCAGCCGGCTCAACAGCAATCACTTTGATGTTCGGATTGAGCATTTTTGCGTATGTAGAAATACCTGCACAAAGTCCGCCGCCGCCTACCGGAACAAGGATATAGTCTGCATCCGGAAGCTCTGCAAGGATTTCATTTGCGATGGAACCCTGACCTGTTGCAACACGAAGGTCATTGAACGGATGAACAAGTGTGTAGCCGTGCTCCTCTGCAAGTTTGTTTGCATGAGCCATAGCCTGATCAAATACATCACCGTGAAGAACTACGTTTGCACCAAGTTTCTTAGTACGGTTAACTTTGATTAACGGAGTTGTAACCGGCATAACGATTGTAGCCGGGATACCTGCAAGTTTTGCAGCATAAGCAACACCCTGAGCATGGTTGCCGGCAGATGCTGTTACAAGACCTTTCTGTTTGTCCTCATCAGAAAGCTGGCTGATTGTGTAGTAAGCACCACGAACTTTGTAAGCGCCTGTACGCTGTAAGTTCTCCGGTTTAATATAAACTTCGTTTCCTGTCTTCTCGGTGAAGAATTCAGAGTAAAGGAGTTTTGTCTCCTGTGTAACTTCTTTGACAATGGCAGCAGCCTCATCAAAATTCTGACGTGCAAATTCTTTCATTTCCATAACATCATTCTCCTTTTCCTTTATTTTCTGTCTGGAATAGTGCATTTACAAAATCATGGGAATTAAATTTCTGTAAATCGTCAATCTTTTCGCCCACTCCTACGTATTTTACAGGAATTCCCAATTCAGACTGAATTGCAACTGCGATACCGCCTTTTGCAGTTCCGTCCAGTTTTGTTAAGATAATACCGGTGATATCAGCCGCTTCCATAAACTGTTTCGCCTGTACAAGCGCATTTTGACCTGTCGTTCCGTCCAGAACAACCAGAGTCTCTCGATATGCCTCCGGATACTCTTTATCGATAATGCGGTTGATCTTCTTAAGTTCTTCCATCAGGTTCTTCTTATTGTGAAGACGTCCCGCCGTATCGCAAATTAAAACATCTGCATTTCTGGATTTTGCTGCAGAAATCGCATCAAAAATAACCGCTGCCGGATCAGAGCCCTCTTTCTGTGCAATGATCTCAACACCTGCACGATTCGCCCACTCTGCCAGCTGGTCGATCGCAGCTGCACGGAATGTATCTGCAGCCGCAAGAAGCACACGTTTTCCGTCATCTTTCAACTGGTCTGCCAGTTTTCCAATGGATGTTGTCTTTCCAACACCATTGACACCTATGACAAGAACAACGGACTTTCTGTTTTCAAATTCATAAGCATTCTCACCAAGATCCATCTTTTTCTGAATGCTGTCGATCAGAACCTGGCGACACTGCGCCGGATCTTTGATATGCTGTTCTTTTACCGTCTTTTTCAATTCATCGATAACCGCCATGGTTGTCTGGATTCCCATATCACCCATAATGAGAGTTTCTTCCAGTTCCTCATAAAAGTCATCATCAATTGCTGAAAATCCGGAGAAAATAGAATCCATGCTCGATACAATATTTTCTCTTGTTTTATTCAGGCCTGATACAAGACGGGCAAAAAAACCTTTTTTCTTCTCTTCCATAGGATCCCCCTATTTATCAAGATCATTTTCGATCAAATTTACAGATACAAGAGTGGAAACACCCTTTTCCTGCATAGTAATACCGTACAGACGGTCTGCTGCGACCATCGTTCCGCGTCTGTGTGTAATTACAATAAACTGTGTATGTTTTGTCAATTTATGTAAGTATTTTGCATAGCGGTCAACGTTAGAATCATCCAACGCAGCCTCAATCTCGTCAAGAAGACAGAATGGAGACGGCTTCAAGTTCTGGATCGCAAATAACAGCGAAATCGCTGTCAGCGCCTTCTCTCCACCGGACATCTGCATCATATTGACCAGCTTCTTACCCGGAGGCTGTGCAATGATCTGGATTCCTGCTTCCAGAATATCCTCATCCTGCACAAGTTCCAAAGTACCATGACCTCCGCCGAAAAGCTCTTTAAATACTTTGTCGAACTCGGTACGGATCTCTGCGAACTTCTCAGCAAACTGCCTGCGCATACCTGCATCCAGCTCTTCGATGATCTTATAAAGTGCCTCCTGCGCTGTAACAAGATCATCATGCTGCGTCTTCATAAATACATAACGTTCCGATACTTCTTTATAATC
>JAFOCX010000126.1 GCA_017380975.1 Lachnospiraceae bacterium | reverse complement strand
GATCGCAAGAACTACTGTAAGATATCTGCTGTACTCAGCGATCTTCTTTTTGCCTTCTGTACCTTCCTTCTGCATTTCTTCAAGCTTCGGAATAGCAATTGTCATAAGCTGCATGATGATGGAAGATGTAATGTACGGGCTGATGCTCAGTGCAAAAATAGACATGGACTGAAGGGAACCACCAGTCATCATATTGACGAATCCCATGCCGGAAGCTGCAAGAGCCTCGAAGAAAGATGCAAGGTAAGTTGCATCTACGCCCGGAATCGGAAGACAACAACCGATTCTGATAACTACAAGCATCATGAAGGTGTAAAGAAGTCGCTCACGGACTTCTTTCACCTTAAATGCGCTCTGAATAGCTTTTAACATATTAGATCACCTCGCAGGTACCGCCTAATGCTTCAATTTTAGCCTTTGCAGACTCACTGAATGCGTTAGCCTTTACGTTAAGTTTCTTTGTTAACTCGCCGTTACCAAGGATCTTAACTGTATCCTGCGCGTGCTTAACGAGACCAGCCTCAACTAAGCAGTTGATGCAAACTGTGGAATCGTTCTCAAATCTCTCAAGAGCGGAAACATTAACACCGATCATTTCTACACGGTTCATGTTCTTGAAGCCTCTCTTCGGGAGACGTCTATATAACGGCATCTGACCACCTTCAAAGCCCGGTCTTGTAGCACCGGAACGTGCCTTCTGACCCTTGTGACCCTTACCAGCTGTCTTACCATTACCAGAAGCATGGCCACGGCCTCTTCTGAAATTATCGCTATGCTTGGAACCCTCAGCAGGATGTAAATTAGATAAGTTCATCACTGCACCTCCTTACTTTCTATCAGTATTAGATTTCTTCAACTTTAACCAGATGTCTAACGCTCTGGATCATGCCTCTTACAGCACCGTTATCCGGCATTTCAACTGTTTTGTGTAATTTCTTTAAGCCAAGTGCTTCAACAGTTGCTCTCTGCTTCGGAACAGCACCAATCGGGGATTTTACTAATGTGATTAATAATTTCTCTGCCATTTTTATATCCTCCTAATTAGCAAACAACTTCTTCAACAGATTTGCCACGGTTCTTAGCAACCTGCTCCGGTGTCTTTAAGTTCTTAAGACCTTCGATTGTTGCAAGAACTACGTTTGTCTTGTTGTTGGAGCCTAAAGATTTTGTACGGATATTCTTAATACCAGCAAGCTCTACTACGGAACGAACCGGGCCGCCTGCGATGATACCAGTACCTTCCGGTGCTTTCTTGAGAAGTACGGAAGAGCTTCCGAACTCACCAAGGAAGTCGTGCGGGATACTATGATTCTCATCCATCGGAATTGCTACCATGTTCTTGATAGCTGCTTCTTTACCTTTACGGATTGCTTCCGGAACCTCAGCTGCTTTGCCGAGACCAGCGCCTACATGGCCATTGCCGTCGCCTACTACTACCAGAGCGGAAAATCTCATGGTACGTCCACCTTTTACAGTCTTGGATACGCGTTTGATGGCAACTACTCTGTCATTTAACTCAAACTGACTTGCATCAATGATTGTACGTTTCATGCTGTATTCTCCTCTCTATTAGAATTCCAGACCAGCTTCACGAGCTGCATCTGCTAAAGCCTGAATCTTACCCTGATAGATGAAACCGCCACGATCGAATACTACAGCTGTGATGCCTTTTTCGATCGCTCTCTTTGCGATTACAGTTCCAACGTATGCAGCTGCATCAACTGTATCAGTGTTCTCTAACTCAGCTTTGATCTCTTTCTCAAGAGTGGAAGCTGCAACTAAAGTATGACCGATAGAATCGTCGATGATCTGAGCATACATATGATTATTACTTCTGAACACTGCTAAACGCGGTCTCTCTGCTGTACCAGCAAAGCGGTTGCGTAATCTATAGTGTTTTTTTCTGCGGATTTCGCTTCTAGACTGCTTACTAACCATTTTTTACACTCTCCTTAAATTACTTTTTACCTGTCTTACCAACTTTACGTCTGATAACCTCATCAGCATATTTGATACCTTTGCCCTTATACGGCTCCGGCTCTCTCTTGCTTCTGATCTCAGCTGCAAACTGACCAACTTTTTCTTTGTCGATACCTCTAACGAAGATGATGTTCTGACCTTCCATAACAGTCTCGATACCTTCCGGATCTTCCATCTCTACCGGATGGGAGTAACCAAGGTTGAGAGTTAACTTCTTGCCAGCTTTGGATGCTCTGTAACCAACACCGTTGATCTCGAGCTTCTTCTCATAACCAGCTGTAACACCTGTGATCATGTTAGCGATTAAAGTTCTTGTAAGACCGTGGAGAGATTTCATTCTCTTTAAGTCATTCGGTCTAGTAACGATGATCTTGCCTTCTTCTTCTTTGATTTCCATTTCAACCGGTAATTCTCTTACCAGCTCGCCCTTCGGGCCTTTAACGGATACTACGTTATTCTCTGCGATTGTAACAGTTACGCCTGCCGGAATCGCGATCGGCATTCTACCAATACGTGACATGCCAAATACCTCCTACTTAGATTCTCGGAGAGTGCTTTTACACTCCCTGTTTTCAGTTTCTATGTTATTGCCTTCGAGTTACAAAGGGTTATACTCCTTTGTAAACGCACAAAGGCCGCACCAAACGCCGCCCTTCCCATAAATTTGGGTTTTGCAGGCGACGGGTGAGCATAACCTTGGATATTATATACTAATCGTCAAATAATTGCAAGTACTTAAATAAGTACAATGATTACCAAACGAATGCAAGTACTTCGCCGCCAACACCGAGCTCACGAGCTTTTTTGTCTGTGATAACGCCCTGGTTTGTGGAAACGATAGCGATGCCAAGACCGCCAAGTACTTTCGGCATGTCCTCTTTACCAGCGTAGATACGAAGACCCGGTTTGGAGATCTTCTTGATGCCGGAGATGATTCTCTCGCTCTTGTTGTTGTTATATTTTAAGGAGATGCGGATTGTCTGGAAACCACCATCTTCTACGATTTCGTATTTCTTGATGTAACCTTCCTCTAAAAGAATATTAGCGATAGCTAATTTCATCTTGGAAGCCGGAACGTCTACTGTATCATGTTTAGCAGTATTTGCGTTACGAATTCTAGTAAGCATATCTGCAATCGGATCACTCATTGTCATTTTTAATTTCCTCCTTATGGATTGTTGGTTGTTACACTGTCGGTTCGCAGCCCCTGCTGCGCTTCACAGTACAGTTCCCTGCGGAAAACAGAGAACAGCTGACTTGCCATCTAACTTGATGAGGTTCTTACGAACCTCGTCAAGCATTTGGTCAAGTATATTTCCAGCTTACCAGCTAGCCTTCTTAACACCCGGAATCTCGCCCTTGTAAGCAAGCTCACGGAAGCAGATACGGCAGATGCCGTATTTTCTCAGATATGCATGTGGACGACCACAGATTCTGCAACGGTTGTATTCTCTTGTGGAGAACTTTGCCGGACGCTGCTGTTTAATCTTCATTGAAGTTTTAGCCATGGATAAATCCTCCTACTTATTTTGCAAACGGCATGTTGAATAATCTTAAAAGTTCACGTGCCTCTTCATCTGTCTTAGCGGTTGTAACGAAAATAATGTCCATACCTCTAACTTTATCAACTTTATCGTACTCGATCTCCGGGAAGATGAGCTGCTCTTTGATACCGAGAGCGTAGTTACCTCTGCCGTCAAATGCGTTAGTATTTACACCACGGAAGTCACGTACACGCGGAAGAGCAAGGTTGATAAGACGATCTGCAAACTCGTACATCTTCTCACCACGGAGAGTTACTTTACAGCCGATAGCCATACCCTCTCTGAGTTTGAAGTTAGCAACGGATTTTTTAGCCTTTGTCAGAACTGCTTTCTGACCTGTGATGATCTCAAGGTCACGAACTGCAGAGTCAAGGACTTTCGCGTTGTCTTTAGCTTCGCCTACGCCCATGTTGATAACGATCTTATCGAGCTTCGGCACTTCCATGATATTCTTATAACCAAACTTTTTGATCATTGCTTCAACGATCTCGTTCTGGTACATTTCTTTTAATCTAGCCAACTTTTTTTCCTCCTCTCTGCTAATTAGTCGATCACTTTACCTGTTGCTTTTGCAACACGTACTTTCTTGCCATCTTTAACTTCGAAGCCAACTCTTGTAGCTTTTCCGTCAACGAGAAGCATTACGTTGGAAACGTCGATAGCAGCTTCTTTCTCTACGATGCCGCCATTCTGGTTCATCTGGTTCGGTTTTGTGTGCTTTTTAACAACGTTAACGCCTTCAACGATAACTTTGCCATCTTTTACGCTAAGAACTTTACCAGTTTTGTCTTTATCTTTACCTGCGATAACGATAACCATATCGTCTTTCTTGATTTTCATCATAACTGGCACCCTCCTTATAATACTTCCGGAGCAAGGGATACGATCTTCATGAACTGTTTCTCACGAAGCTCTCTTGCAACCGGTCCGAAGATACGTGTGCCCTTCGGAGTCTTGTCATCTTTAATGATAACTGCTGCGTTTTCATCAAACTTAATATAAGAACCGTCTTTACGACGAGCGCCTTTTACTGTACGAACTACAACGGCCTTAACTACATCGCCCTTCTTAACAACGCCGCCTGGTGTTGCATCTTTAACGGAAGCTACGATGATATCGCCGATGTTAGCATATCTTCTTGTGGAGCCGCCCATTACGCGGATGCAGAGAAGCTCTCTAGCACCTGTATTGTCGGCAACCTTTAATCTGGTTTCCTGCTGAATCATGCCTGATACTCCTTCCTCGATTAACTATCGATTATCTTGCTTTCTCGATGATTTCAACAAGTCTCCATCTCTTATCCTTGGATAACGGTCTTGTTTCCATCACTTTAACTGTATCGCCGATACCACACTCATTGTTCTCATCATGAGCTTTTAATTTATATGTGTTCTTAACAATCTTACCGATTAACGGATGTTTTACGTGGTTTTCGATAGCAACTACGATTGTTTTGTCCATCTTGTTGCTAACTACTTTACCCACACGTGTTTTTCTAAGATTTCTTTCCACGACGGATAATCTCCTTTCAAATTACGATTCGTCACACGCATCGGCGTGTGTCATAACATGAGCCAGGCACTGCCTAAGCAGACCTGCGCAAAGTTATGATATTGATATTAGTTAGCAACCTAGTTTGCCTTCTCTGTGATAACAGTCTGAATTCTAGCAATGTTCTTACGAACTTCTTTGATTCTGCTTGTGTTATCTAACTGGTTGGTTGCGTTCTGGAATCTCAGGTTGAAGAGTTCCTTCTTTGCTGCAACTAATTCATCGTTTAACTCTGCAGCTGTCTTAGCTTTTAATTCTTCTACGTATTTATTAGTTTTCACTGTTATCACCGCCTTCTAAATCTGCTTTAGAAACAATTTTACACTTACACGGCAGCTTGTGCATAGCGAGACGAAGAGCCTCTCTTGCTGTCTCTTCCGGAACGCCAGCGATCTCGAACATTACGCGACCCGGTTTAACTACTGCTACCCAGTACTCAAGAGCACCTTTACCGGAACCCATACGTGTCTCAGCCGGTTTAGCTGTTACCGGTTTGTCCGGGAAGATTTTGATCCAAACTTTACCACCACGTTTGATGTAACGAGTCATAGCAACACGGGCTGCCTCGATCTGGTTAGATCTGATCCAACACGGCTCAGCTGCTACAAGACCGAACTCACCGTTGGAGATTTTATTTCCTCTTAAAGCTTTACCTGCCATAGTTCCACGGAACTGTTTGCGGCGCTTTACTCTCTTCGGCATTAACATTATTTATCGCCCTCCTTGTTTCCTCTTGTCGGAAGAACCTCGCCTTTGTAGATCCAAACTTTTACGCCAAGTTTGCCGTAAGTTGTATCTGCCTCAGCGAAACCATAGTCAATATCAGCTCTTAATGTCTGAAGCGGAATAGTACCTTCGCTGTAGAACTCTGTACGAGCGATATCAGCACCACCAAGACGACCGCTTACCGCTGTCTTGATACCCATAACGCCAGCCTTCATGGATCTGGACATTGTGGACTTCATAGCACGACGGAAAGATACACGGTTCTCAAGCTGCTGAGCGATGGACTCTGCTACAAGCTGAGCCTCACGATCCGGTCTCTTGATCTCTTTGATATCAACAAAGAGCTTTTTCTCTGTCATCTTCTGGATTTCTGCTTTTAATTTCTCAATCTCAGCACCACCCTTACCGATAACAACGCCCGGTTTAGCTGTGTGAACGATAACTTTTACTCTATCAGAAGCGCGCTCGATTTCGATTTTGGAAACACCGGCGCTGTATAATCTTTTCTTTACGTATGTTCTGATCTTGTTGTCCTCTACGAGGTTGTCAGCAAAATCAGCCTCAGCGTACCATCTGGAATTCCAGTCTTTGATAACGCCGACTCTCATGCCGTGTGGATTAACTTTCTGTCCCATACTTGCCTCCTATTATTTCTCATCAAGCACTACTGTGATGTGGCTCATTCTCTTCTCGATTCTGTAAGCTCTACCCTGCGCTCTCGGTTTAACTCTCTTCATTGTCGGTCCCTTGTTAGCGTAGCATTCCTCTACGTACAATTTCTCAACACTCATACCGTTGTTGTTTTCTGCGTTTGCGATAGCAGATTTTAATAACTTTTCAATTAAGCTAGAAGCATATCTCGGATTGTAAGTTACAATACCAAGTGCAGTCTGCACATCTTTGCCTCTAATAGCATCTAATACGAAGCAAGCCTTCTGAACGGATACTCTTGCATAAGACAGCTTTGCAGACGGTCTTGTATCCTTCTGAGCATTTCTCTCTCTTTTAATCTGACTTCTATGTCCTTTAGCCATTGCGAAAACCTCCTTTCAAAGCGTCTTATTATCTACGTCCAGACTTCTTCTCGTCTTTACCATGACCTCTGTAAGTTCTTGTTGCAACGAACTCACCGAGCTTATGGCCTACCATATCTTCTGTTACATATACCGGCACATGCTTTCTGCCGTCGTGAACTGCAATTGTATGACCTACCATCTGCGGGAAGATTGTAGAACGGCGGGACCAGGTTTTGATAACCTGTTTCTGTCCAGCTTCGTTCATAGCGTCTACTTTCTTAAGTAAGCTAGCATCAGCAAATGGGCCTTTTTTAAGTGAACGACTCATCGTTTTACCTCCTAATTGATAATTAACCGTTTCTTCTTCTTACGATTAACTTGTTGGACTGTTTGTTTTTCTTTCTAGTCTTAAGACCAAGAGCCGGCTTGCCCCACGGTGTGCTCGGACCCGGACGACCGATACCACACTTACCTTCACCACCACCATGCGGATGGTCATTCGGGTTCATTACGGAACCGCGAACTGTCGGACGGATACCCATGTGACGTTTTCTACCAGCTTTACCAACTTTGATAAGGTTGTGGTCAGCGTTACCTACAACACCGATTGTTGCGCGGCATGCTACCGGAACCATTCTCATTTCACCAGACGGTAAACGAAGAGTTGCGTATTTGCCTTCTTTAGCCATTAACTGAGCTGCATTACCTGCGGAACGTGCTAACTGACCACCTTTACCTGGCTGCATCTCAATGTTGTGTACCTGTGCACCTACCGGGATCTTGGATAACGGTAAGCAGTTACCTACTCTTGCCTCAGCTGTTTCGCCGGACATAACTTTCATACCATCTGTAAGACCCTGCGGAGCAAGGATGTATGCTTTCTCGCCATCTGCATAGCAGATAAGAGCGATGTTTGCGCTTCTGTTCGGATCGTACTCGATACCGATTACTGTTGCCGGAATTCCATCTTTGGAATTTCTTTTGAAGTCGATGATTCTGTATTTTCTTCTGCTGCCGCCACCGTGGTGTCTAACAGTGATCTTACCCTGGTTGTTACGGCCAGCGTTCTTCTTTAAAGAAACTACTAAGGATTTCTCCGGAGTGGACTTTGTGATCTCTGCGAAATCAGAGCCAGTCATGTTTCTTCTGGAAGGTGTATATGGGTTATAGGTTTTAATTCCCATTTTGTGCTCCTTTCAACGCCTTCTGGCGTTTCTATTTTAATTATCGCGACTTTGCTTGTCGCATAGGTTCATTGGGAGCTCAGGCTCCCCAGCAAATCTTACAGACCCTGGAAGATCTCGATGTCTTTGCTGTCAGCTGTTAACTTAACGATAGCTTTTTTAGTTTTTGCTGTCTTACCAAATACAAGACCGCGTCTCTTGTTCTTGCCATCGCTGTTCATTGTGTTAACGGACTCAACTTTTGTGCCCGGGAACATTTTCTCAACAGCTTCTTTGATCATTGTCTTGTTTGCTTCCGGATGTACGAAGAATGTATACTTCTTCTCAGCCATAGCGTTCATGGACTTCTCTGTTACAACCGGTTTGAGGATTACGTCGTAGTACTGTACGTTTGCCATTATGCGTATACCTCCTCGATAGATGCTACAGCAGCTTTAGTAGCTACTACTGTGTTATATTTCAGAATGTCGTAAACATTGATTGTGTTTACAAGTGCTGTCTTAACTTCCGGAATGTTTCTTGCGGAAAGAACTGTGTTCTGGTCATTCTCGTTAAGAACTACAAGAGCCTTGGAAACTTTAAGGTTGTTCATAACAGCCTTGAAGTTCTTTGTCTTGATCTCTTCGAACTTAAGCTCGTCAACTACTACGAACTGACCGTTCTGTACTCTGCTTGTTAAAGCGGATTTAAGAGCTGCTCTCTTCTCTTTCTTGTTAAGACGGATTGTGTAATCTCTCGGTGTCGGAGCGAATACTACGCCGCCGCCTGTCCACTGCGGAGCTCTTGTGGAACCCTGTCTAGCGTGACCTGTTCCTTTCTGTCTCCACGGTTTTCTACCACCACCGGAAACTTCAGAGCGTGTTTTTGCTTTCTGTGTTCCCTGACGTTTATTTGCAAGCTGTGCTACAACTGCGAGGTGTAAAAGGTGCTCGTTTACTTCAACACCGAATACAGCATCGTTTAATTCCATTGTGCCAACTTCGATACCTTCCATATTAAATACGGTTACGTTTGCCATTTCTAGTTTCCTCCTTTCTTATAAAAGCTTATTTACCAGCTTTTACTGTTTCTTTCAGTGTTACTAAGCACTTCTTCGGGCCCGGAACTGCGCCCTTGATCAGGATCAGATTGTTCTCTGCATCGATTCTTACTACTTCAAGGTTCTGAGTAGTAACTTTCTTTGCTCCCATGTGACCCGGCATACCCTTACCTTTGAATACGCGGCCCGGAGTTGTTGCAGAACCGTTGGAACCCTGATGACGATGGAACTTGGAACCATGAGCCATCGGTCCTCTGTGCTGACCATATCTCTTAATAGCACCCTGGAAACCTTTACCTTTGGAGATTGCTGTTGCATCTACTTTGTCGCCTTCAGCGAAGATGTCAGCTTTGATTTCATCTTTTACGTTGTACTCTTCAGCATTTTCAAATCTGAATTCTCTTACGTATCTCTTGTAGGATACGCCAGCCTTATCAAAATGGCCTTTAACCGGTTTGTTAACGAGTTTCTCTCTCTTGTCAACAAAACCTACCTGTACGGCTTTGTAGCCGTCGTTTTCTTCTGTCTTAACCTGTGTAACTACACACGGGCCAGCCTGAAGAACTGTTACCGGAACAAGTACGCCTTCTGCATTGAAGATCTGTGTCATTCCGACTTTTGTAGCTAAGATCGCTTTCTTCATTGTTTTTACCTCCTGTTACTAATCTACAGCGGAACGTAATCAGCTTTGCTGTACGTTCATCCTAGAGCAGCCCAACATAGGTGGAACACTATGACATCGCATATTGCGACGATGTTGATTCCCATTCAGGAAAGTGTTGCTTTTATATCAGAACCATTCAGGATTTTACCTTTTAAAAATTTGTTTTGAAGAATTATTTGTTCTTCATCTTGATGTCGATATGAACACCAGCCGGCATTTCGAGTCTGGACAGTGCATCTACTGTCTTCTGGCTCGGGCTTGTGATATCGATGAGTCTCTTATGAGTTCTCTGCTCGAACTGTTCTCTGGAATCTTTGTACTTGTGAACAGCTCTTAAGATTGTTACAACCTCTTTCTTAGTCGGAAGCGGTACCGGTCCGCTCACCTGAGATCCTGTTTTCTTTACTGTCTCGATGATCTTTGCAGCACTCTGATCAACTAATTTGTGGTCGTATGCTTTTAATGTGATTCTCATAACCTGACTTGCCATAAAAAAAGTCGCCTCCTTTTCGCACTTTTAACGAAGTACGACAAGTGGGTGACTGTACACGGTCTCGCGTGTATCTTCCAGACTCACATAGTGAACCGCGGAACTTTCACGCGTTGTTATTGCCCCTTACCCTGAGCAACTGTTAACTTGGTACAGTGACTTGTCGCCATTTTTATAAATTGACATTCGCTCCACGGAAAACCCACCGAATTTCTCGGCGGCAACCTCACGCTTCACAGCTATCATGCCACAGCTCCATAAAGATATCATATCATTTAAAAAATTGCAAGCGTTTTTTCTTTATTTTTTCTGTTTTTTTATCCGTACAATTTGCTTTGTGGATATCTTCCTTTTATATAGAAGAAACACGCGTTTTCTTCAACATTTTGACCGTTAAATACGTCTATTCGCATCACTTACTGCTGTTCTACACGTGTTTCTTCTATAATTAATACTCTTTAATCAGCCGCCGCTGTTTCCTGCTCTTTTACCTTCGCTTCTGCTTCCAGTTTTTCCTTTACCGCTTCTTCACCTTCCAAAAGAACATCGATAGCTGCGTGGATCTGATTGTCATCTTCTTTCGGAATTTCTACCAGTGTCTGCAGATCTTCATCCAGTTCCACATACACATCCGGTTCAATACCTTCTTTATGAATGCATTCTCCTGACGGCACATAATAGTACGCAGTTGTCAGTTTCAGAGCACTTCCATCCGGAAGAGGAAAGATTCCCTGGGCAATGCCTTTTCCGAATGTCTTGGTTCCTACCACTGTTGCCAGCTCATGATCCTTCAGTGCACCCGTCAGAACCTCCGATGCACTTGCGCTTTCACGATTAACAAGCACAACCATCGGAATATCCATCTGATGACCGTCCTTTGATACGTATGTGCTGTCTTCCACGCCTTTGCCCTTGAAGCTTACGATATCCTTTCCATCCGGAGTCAGATAGTCTGCAATACCCTCAGCTGCACTCACAACGCCGCCTCCGTTATTACGAAGATCTACGATCAGTCCCTGCATTCCCTGCTCCTCTAACGCATCGACTGCGCCGATAAACTGGGATGTTGATACATCTTCAAAAGAAGACAATGCAACGTATCCGATTTTCTCTTCCAGCATCTCGTATTCCACGGTCGGATTCTGTACAATCTGACGTGTCATCGTCAGGTCCACATAATCATCAATGGATTCGCGGTATACTGTCAGGGAAACTTCCGTTCCTTCTTCGCCCTTGATATGATCACTGACCACAAGACTCAGATCCATACCGGAAATATCCATTCCTTCTACCGCTGTAATAATATCACCCGGAAGCATTCCCGCAATATCCGCAGGAGCGTCCTTGAAGACCTTAACAACGGTCACAATGCCCGTATAGACATTTTGACTGACCATAACACCAATGCCGCAATACTCGCCTTCTGTGCTCTCTATGAGGCTCTGATACTCTTCTTCCGAGTAATAGGAAGAATACGGATCGCGAAGAGAAGCCACATATCCGATGTACATCCAGTCGATCGGATCTTCTTTCTCTGTCTCCTCGTCAAACAAGAAGTACGTATCGATCAGTTTTTCGATATAGTCAAGCTTATAACCCATTTCGTACAATCTTTGCTCTTTCTCGCTGATCACAGGCTCCGGCGCTTTCGCTTCCGTTACGGTCTCCGTCTTAATTTCATTGCTTTTCGTGCCGCGCGCCACCAGCCAGATCCCGGAAGCAATTCCAACAACTGCCATCGCACAAAACGCAGTGACCAGCGCCCCCGTCAGCACACCTTGCCAAAATTTATTTTTATTTTCTCTTTCTTCCAACGTCCCATCTCCTGTCCTGTCAATCCACGCTGTCGTTACGGACTCACATACTTACTTGGATTCACATATGTACCGTTCACGCGAATACCAAAATGTAAATGCGGTCCTGTCGAATAACCGGTAGAACCGACTTTTGCGATCACCTGGCCCTGTTTTACGGTATCTCCCACCTTACAAAGCAGTTTGGAAGCATGCATGTAGACCGTATAAACACCGCCTCCATGATTGAGCATCACATAGTTTCCGGCAGAATAACTGTAGGTAGAAACCACAACCGTTCCTCCTGCCGCTGCCACAATGTTATTTCCGGTCGGAGCACCAATATCAATTCCCTGGTGATTGGATGACGCTCCTTTGGTTGGAGATGTTCTGGCTCCGAATTTCGATGTGATCCTTCCGCTGGACGGACACGGCCAGATAAATTTAATATCTCCGATACTCTGTGTTTTATACGTCTGTCCAGAAGCCTCCGCCTTCTTCTTTGCAGCTTCTTCCTGACGTTTGATCTCTGCTTCGATAGCTTTGATGGAATTTTCCTGCTTCTTCAGGTCCTTCTGATAGTCGGTCACTTCCTCTTTTGCTGCGTCGATCTTACCTTCTACT
>JAFOCX010000125.1 GCA_017380975.1 Lachnospiraceae bacterium | reverse complement strand
GGCAAACTGCTTAGGACCGGGCAAGAAAGTGTTCCACACCATCATTCCTGCATTCCTTACAAAAGATGGAGAAGCAGTCGGACCGTTCGGAATCATGGGCGGACCAATGCAGCCGCAGGCTCACGTTCAGGTGGTAATGAACACTGTAGATTTTATGATGAATCCGCAGGAAGCCCTTGATGCTCCGAGATGGCAGTGGACAGGCGGAAAGAAGATCCTGGTAGAGCGTACTTTCCCGTATGCAGTAACAGAGGAACTGGTAAGACGCGGTCACGAGATCACGGTTGCGGCAGAAAACATCACATTTGGCCGTGGTCAGATCATCTGGCGAAATGAGGAAGGTGTGCTGTGTGGTGCATCGGAACCGAGAGCAGATGGTATGGTTGCAGCCTGGTAAATGAAATACAAAGAGAAAAATCCCTCCCATCGAAATGTGGGAGGGATTTTTGTATGTGATTACAGGTTTTTCTGGAAAACACCGTTCTCTTTTTTGAAGCCCATCTTTGTAAGATAATCTTCGTGCTCTTTGGAAGAATTCTGAGCAAACTGAAGAACCTTAACACCCTTAGACGGTAATGCAGCGTATAAGTACTTACCTGCGGAGCAGTCACGGTATACCGGTGTGGAATAGTCGAGAATGACATCAAGTACACCATTGCCGTTGTCTTTGCCTAATAAAATGTTGGACGGATTGCCTTCACAGCATACGATGTATGCTTTGTTAATACCGGAGTTTTCGAATACAAAGTTCGGGAAGTATTTCTGGATGTCATCTTTGTAATGAGATACAAAGTATCCAATAAATGCATCATTTACTTCACTGTCAACAAGATCATATTTCTGCTCAGCCTTTAACAATTTGTAAAGGTTGTAAACGTTGATGATGATCAGACAGCTGTTCATTAATACCAGCGGGAAGGATCCGATGATCAGTGCATAGGAACCGGAGATCACACTTCCGAGGATGTTGATCACTCGTAATTTAATAATAGAGGACATTAACATGGAAACTACGACTAATACGGAGCCGATATAACCATAAATTTCAATCATCATTGCTGCATTCATCTTAAATTCTCCTTTAATTTTTCATATTGTTCTTTTGTGATCACGATCTTTCCGCTTTCGACAGAAACCAGGCCTTCACTTTTTAGTGAAGTAATGTTTCGCTGAATGCTGCGGACATTAAATCCGATCTTGTCAGCCAGTTCAGACTGGCTCTTTTGGTTGCGAAATACGCCGTTTTTCGTATTTTGCTCTCGTTCATAGAGTCGGACCAGATAGTTGACCAGACGTTCTTTACATCCCATGAACAGCCATTCTCGTTCAATGTTTGTTTCGGATGAAAGGGTATTCAGGATCGTGCGGAGTCTCAGGAACAGCGCATGTTCGTCGTGTCGGATCCAGTTCAGGTAACTCTTTTTAGAGAGCTTTAACAGTTTGCAGTCTTGTTCGGCGCGGACAGAGGCACAGAATTCAGAACAATCCGTGAATGATTCGAAATCTCCGATGATGTCCTTTTTGGAAAAATCCATAAAGGAATACATATGTCCCATTTTCTGATGCGCTTCGCCAACCACGCGGCCGCTTAAAAGGAAATATACCATATCACAAGGCATTCCTGCACGTAAAATGTAGGCGCCTTTTTTGACTTCTGTAACGATCATCTGTTTTGCAGTTTCTTCCGGAAGATTTCGAAACAGATCGGTCAGATATTCGTTCTTTCCTCGATCAGCTTTTTTCAGCAAATCAAACAGTTCTTTTTTTGAGTTCATTTTGATTGCCTCACTTTTACCCACTTCGGCAGTCATGTTGCATGTGCTTTTTGAGCCATGACAGTCACATCGTTTCTTTATTATACATCAAATTATAATAAGTATAAACCCTTAACCCAACGACACATGTCGTATTTTCGATAAAAAAACAAGTTCTTTTGATCCTTTGATGGCTTGAAAATGGGGCATGAAATATCCTCTTGTGGAATTATGCATTTTACTGTATAATCTGAAGATAGATAACTATGCTTTGTGACGCCCGACAGGGCAAAGTGGCTATGATAAATGGAGGTAACCCAATGACCAGAAGAGAAGCAAGAGAACATTGTTTTAAGATGCTGTTTTGTCAGGATTTTTATCCGGCAGAGGAAAAGAACGAGCAGTTAGAGCGTTACTTTGATGCTCCGATCGAAGACGTGACAAACAAAGACGGAGTCGATGAGGTGCTCCACGATGTAACTTTAAACGATGAAGAAAAGAAGCAGTTAGAAGAGAGAGCAGAGAAGATCATGCTCGCAATTCCGGAACTGGATGAGGAGATCAATAAGGTTGCGGAAGGCTGGAAGACAAACAGAATGGGAACGGTAGAGTTAAGCATTCTGCGTCTGGCTGTGTACGAGTTAAAGCATGATGACGAGATTCCGGAGAAGGTTGCAATCAACGAGGCGGTTGAGCTTGCAAAGAAATTCGGCGGCGATGAAGCTCCGGCTTTCGTAAACGGAATTTTAGCAAAGTTAGTATAAGAAACTTTGTGACCGGATCTGTCCGGTCAGAGGAGACAGGACATGGCAGGAGTATATTCTGTAACGCAGGTCAATTCGTATATTAAAAATATGTTTTCACAGGACTTCCTTCTTCGCCGTCTTTCGGTGAAGGGGGAAGTTTCCAACTGCAAATATCATACTTCCGGCCATATTTATTTCACACTGAAGGACCGCGGAGGCACACTGGCAGCAGTCATGTTTGCCGGACAGAGACGAGGACTGCAGTTCCGACTGGAAGAGGGACAGCAGGTTGTCGTGAAAGGTACGGTTGATGTTTACGAGCGCGACGGCAAATACCAGCTGTATGCGCAGGAGATCGAATTGGCCGGCCGCGGTGATCTTTATGTGAAATTTGAAAAACTGCTGCGGGAATTGGAAGAGATGGGGATGTTCGATGCCCAGTATAAACGACCGATACCGAAATATGCAAAACGAGTGGGAATCGTAACTGCACCGACGGGAGCCGCTGTCCGCGATATCATCAATATCAGCAAGCGGCGCAATCCATATGTGCAGTTAGTCTTGTATCCGGCCCTGGTACAGGGAGAAGGAGCAAAAGACAGCATCGTCCATGGAATTCAGACACTGGATGCTATGGGACTGGATGTTTTGATCGTAGGCCGAGGCGGAGGTTCCATCGAAGATCTTTGGGCGTTCAATGAAGAGGCAGTTGCACGCGCGATCTTTGCCTGTGAAACTCCGGTAATCTCAGCAGTCGGACACGAGACGGATGTGACCATCGCGGATTATGTGGCAGATCTTCGCGCCCCGACACCGTCGGCAGCAGCAGAACTGGCTGTGTTCGATCATGGACAGTTTCTTGCGGATCTGGAAGCAAGAAAGCGGAAACTGGATCGTGAGATGGGATTCTTTCTGGATTCCGTGAAGGGAAGATTAAAGAGAGACGAGCTGAAGATCCGGATCCATCACCCACAGAGGATCATCAATGAAAAGAGACAGCGTCTGGCGGACATCGAAGATGTGATGAACCGGAGGCTGGGAAAAATGTTAGATGACAGCAGACGAGGTGTGACAATGAAGGCGGATACGCTGGAACGGATCATGGAACGTCGTCTGGAACAGGATAAAAAACGTCTGGCTTTGGCCAGTGGCAAACTTTGGGGATTGTCTCCATTGAAAAAGCTTGGCCAGGGATATGGATTTGTAACCGATGAATCCGGAGCGCGTCTGGCATCTGTGAAGCAGGCACCTGTGGGCAGCAAGATCCATGTGCAGGTGGCAGACGGTAAACTGACTGCATCGGTAGAAAAAAGTGAAGAAGCAGAAAGCCGGAGGGGATAGTTATGGAAACAACAGAAAAGAAAATTGCTGATATGACGATCGAAGAGACCTTCGCTGCGCTGGATGCTCTGATCGATCAGCTGGAGAGCGGAAAAGGTTCTCTGGAGGATGCATTTAAGAATTACGAAGAAGGCATGAAGCTTGTAAAAAGCTGCAATGAGAAGATAGAGAAGATTGAAAAACAGATTCTGGTTCTCGGCGGAGAATCTTTGGAGGATACGAATAATGGGCAGTATTTTTAAAGACGAATTCAAAAAAGC
>JAFOCX010000124.1 GCA_017380975.1 Lachnospiraceae bacterium | reverse complement strand
TCTTCCGCTTGGTATGACAGTTAACATGAACGGTACAGCGATCATGCAGGTAGTTGCAACACTCTTCATCGCCGGCTGTGCTGGTTATGAAGTAACATTCATGCAGTTAGTTGTTATTGCGATGTTAGCGCTGATCGCTTCTGCAGGTACACCGGCTGCTCCGGGTGCCGGTGCGATCATCCTCTTCACAATCCTTTCTGGTCTTGGATATGTAAACGAGGGCGCTCTTATGGCATACAGCTTAATTCTTGCGATCAACCGTCCGATCGAGATGCTTGTAACAGCTCTGAATGTAGTTGGTGACTCCGCTACATCCGTATATGTTGCTAAGTCCGAGGGTCTGTTAGACGAGGCAAAATATAACGCATAATCGTTAAATAAAAGATAGAAAAAGGCTGAGAATCGACAAGGGAAACCTTGAGGTTCTCGGCCTTTTTTGATACAATGGCAATGCAAAAATGAAAAAGCAGAGGAAATGAGGCGAATCATGAGATTTTATTTTGCGCCGATGGAAGGCATTACGACATATATTTACAGAAACGCACATCACAAGCATTACGGAGGGATCGAGAAATATTATGCGCCGTTCGTGTCTCCGGGACCGGATCAGGGCATCAGTATGAAGGAAGCAAAGGATGTGCTTCCGGAGAAGAATCAGGGCATTCCGATGATCCCGCAGATCATGACGAATCGTTCCGTGGATTTCATCAAAGCATGTCAAGTGATGCAGAATCTTGGTTACAAAGAACTGAACTTTAATCTGGGATGTCCGTCCGGTACGGTCGTTTCCAAGAAAAAGGGCTCCGGTTTTCTGGCTTACCCGGATGAGCTGAATCATTTTTTAGAGGATGTATTTAACGACCCGATGATCGTCAATAAAGAAGTGGAGATTTCTATTAAGACAAGAGCCGGAAAAGCAAGTCAGGAAGAATGGCCGCGTCTCATGGAGATCTACAACCAGTATCCGATGAAGGAACTGATCATTCATCCGCGTGTGCGTGAAGATTTTTACAAGAATACACCGAGCTGGGAGTCCTTTGCCCATGCAGTGGAGATCAGCAAAGTCCCGCTTGTGTTCAACGGCGACATTTTCCGCGGACCGGAGTATCTGGCATTTGTGGAGCGATTCTCGCAGATCGACGCGATCATGTTAGGCCGCGGAATCATTCGCAATCCGGAACTGGCAGAGCGCATCCAGAACGGAGATACCGCAGCGGATGCATTCGATAAGAAGCGCTTCCGTGCATTCCATGACGAGCTGATCGAGGAGTATACGGAGTATATGTACGGAGAAAAACCGGTACTGTACAAGATGAAGGAACTGTGGTTCTATATGATGTCCATGTTCCCGGAGAAGGAAAAATTATATAAGAAGATCATGAAAACCAACCGTCTGGATGAATACCGCGGTTATATGGATGAGCTGTTCTCTTAGGAGGACGGCTCATTTTTATATTCGGAGTTTTGCATATTTTTTCAAAAATACACAAAAAATAAACAGAATCTAGATGACAGAATGGGATTCATATGCTATAATGCACGGGTTGTGCGCAAAGAAAAATGTATATTTTGATGTATAGAGTGCATAAAACACGAAAAAGGAAAAATGAAAGGGTAAAATAAGATGGAAAATAAGAAAAAAGGCATTCAGATGCCTCATACGTACATCATTATTTTTGGTGTTATTTTGCTGGCGGCGCTGCTGACTGTGTTTGTTCCGCTGGGAAAATATGATACCAAAGAAGTGACTTACATTCAGAATGGTGTGGAGAAGTCCAGAGTGGTTCTGGATCCGGCCAGCTTTGAATATGTTCTGGACGAGAACGGAGATAAGGTGACAAAGGTCGCACCGTTGTTTGGTACCGAGGATTTCGGCGGCCAGGGTATCCTGAACTACGTATTCGAAGGTATGACAGTTGGTGATAAATGGGGAACAGCCGTTGGTATTATCGCATTTATCCTGGTAATCGGCGGTGCGTTTGGTATCGTGCTGAGAACCGGAGCCGTTGAAAGCGGTATCGCGCGAGTGATCGCGATGACAAATGGAAATGATATTATCCTGATCCCGATCCTGATGGTGACATTCTCTCTTGGCGGTGCCGTATTTGGAATGGGTGAGGAAACCATCCCGTTCGTTATGATGCTGGTTCCGATGTTCATTGCCATGGGATATGACTCCATCGTTGCGATCATGAGCTGTTACGTGGCGACACAGATCGGTTTTGCAACTTCCTGGCAGAATCCGTTCAGCCTTGCGGTTGCGCAGGGTATCGCAGGTATTCCGGTTATGTCCGGTGCCTGGTTCCGTATTCCGATGTGGATCATCTTCACAACTGTGGGCATCATCTTCACGGTGCGTTATGCGATGAAGATCAAGAAGAATCCGACTCTCTCTGTTGCATATGAGAGTGATGAAGTATATCGTAAGGAGTTTGCGAAGAAAGGTGACGAGCTTCCGCCGTTCACACTTGGTCACAAGCTGGTGCTTCTCACAGTTGCCGCATGTATGGTTTGGACCATCTGGGGCGTGGTAAGCCAGGGCTACTATATTCCGGAGATTGCTTCCCAGTTCTTCGTTATGGGTCTGGTATCCGGTATCATCGGTGTTATTTTCAAACTGAACGGAATGAAGGTAAATGATATTCCGGTGGCGTTTGACCGCGGTGCGGCTGACCTTCTCGGCGCTGCGATGTGTGTTGGTATGGCGCAAGGTATCATTATCGTACTCGGCGGTACAGACCCGACACAGGGTACAGTACTGAACACACTCCTCCACGGAATCAGTGAGGCGATGCAGGGACTTCCGACCGTACTTTCTGCTTGGTTTATGTACATTTTCCAGTCCGTATTCAACTTCTTTGTTGTTTCCGGTTCCGGACAGGCGGCTCTTACAATGCCGGTTATGGCACCGCTTGCTGACCTGGTTGGCGTTGAGCGTCAGGTGGCCGTTGTGGCATTCCAGCTCGGTGACGGATTTTCAAACTTTATGGTTCCGACATCCGGCGTACTGCTCGGTGCACTTGCAGCTGCGAAGCTGGACTGGGGCGTTTGGGCGAAATTCCAGATCAAATTCCAGGCATTACTGTTTGTGTTAGCTTCTGCAACTGTGATCCTTGGTGTTCTGATCGGACTCAGCTAAATATTAAAAATGATCAAAGGTCGTGTCGCATTTGGCGATGCGGCCTTTTTATCGTTTGTTCTCAGATTGACAAGGAAAATGCAAAGGGGTATACTTGGAATAGAAAAACGAACAAATGGTCGATTGGGGAATACCTATGAATTTATTTGATTATATGAGAAGCAATACCATGGAGAAGGAGTCTCCGCTGGC
>JAFOCX010000123.1 GCA_017380975.1 Lachnospiraceae bacterium | reverse complement strand
GTAGTTGAAGAACCATTCTATGAGAAGCTGTTCCACGTTCTCAGAGACTCCTATCGCTGGAGTGATAAATTAGAAGTTCCGAATGTTGCGGCATTGAACAAATTGATCTGTGACGGAAAAGGTCCGGAACTGATCATGATGCAGGAAGCGCTGCAGGAGAAGAATATTGGCAATATCGCAGAGATAGCAGCGAAAGATCCGGACAAGCGCATTGTTATGATCGCAGGTCCCTCCTCTTCCGGTAAAACAACATTCAGCCATCGACTGGCAACACATTTTCAGGCTCTCGGATACAATCCGCATCCAATCGCAGTCGATAACTATTTCCGCAATAGGGAGGATTATCCGAAGGATGAGTTCGGAAATGTCGATATGGAGGCACTTGGCTGTGTAGATATCGAAACCTTTAATGAACATATGAATGCGCTGCTGGCCGGAGAGAAGGTAGAGATCCCGCGTTTCAATTTCCATACAGGAAAGAGAGAGTATAAAGGAAACTATCTCCAGTTGGGAAAGAAAGATGTTCTCATTATTGAAGGTATTCACTGTCTGAATGATGAACTTTCGTATTCTCTGCCAAAAGAGAGTAAGTTTAAGATCTACATCAGTGCATTGACCCAGTTAAATGTGGATGAACATAACCGTATCCCGACCACAGACGGTCGCTTGATCCGACGCATGGTGCGAGATGCAAGAACCAGAGGAACCAATGCATTTGAAACCATTCAGATGTGGCAGTCTGTCAGACGCGGAGAAGACAGAAATATTTTCCCGTATCAGGAGTCTGCGGATGTGATGTTTAACTCAGCGCTCGTGTATGAGCTGGCAGTACTGAAGATGTATGCGGAACCGCTCTTATTCGGAATTCCGAGAGATACCGTAGAGTATGATGAAGCGAAACGACTTCTGAAGTTCCTGGATTATTTCCTCGGAATGGATAGTGAAACGATCCCGAAAAACTCCATCTTGCGTGAATTTATCGGCGGAAGTTGTCTGAAGGTTTAAAACACCTCTGGACAGAAAAAAAGAATTGTGTTATAGTGAGTTTCGTTCTGAGTAAGACAGATGATCGCTGCTGCATGGCCGAAAGGGTGCAGGAGAGGAAAGTCCGGGCTTCAAAGGGCAGGGTGCCAGATAACGTCTGGCGGAGGTGACTCCAGGGACAGTGCAACAGAAATAAACCGCCTGCGTTTACGCAGGTAAGGGTGGAAAGGCAGTGTAAGAGACTACCGCCTCGCTGGTAACAGAGAGGGCACATGTAAACCCCACTCGAAGCAAGACCGAACAGGGAGCATAAGGCGGCCCGTCTGCTTCCGGGTAGGTCGCTTGAGCCGTCTGGTGACAGACGGTCTAGATAGATGATCATCCACGACATAACCCGGCTTATCGTTTTGCTCAGAATTTATTACAGAAAGAAAAGACCACGAAAAGGATAACTTTTCCGTGGTCTTTTTTATATGTTTATGCGTTATGTTTTGCTTCACAGTACTGGCAGCGGTAAACCTGTTTTTCTTCATCAGCCAGATAGAATACCTGAGGAAGCTCCTGCTCAATGGAAGTGATGCAGTGCGGGTTTGTACAACGAAGATCCTTGCGGATTGCATTGGTCTGTTCCTTTGCTGTCTCATGGTCCGGTGCAATGTCTGCAGCTGCATCCAGTTTCAGTAAAGTCATGATCAGAGCCATACGAACATATACGCCGTACTGAGCCTGTCTGAAATAAGCTGCTCTTGGGTCATCATCAACCTCTGTGGAAATCTCGTTTACACGCGGAAGCGGATGGAGTACAAACATATCGTCTTTCGCCAGTGCCATCTTCGCTTTATCAAGAATATAGCAGTCTTTTACGCGAAGGTATTCATCCTCGCTTAAGAAACGTT
The DNA here is from genome assembly GCA_017380975.1 of Lachnospiraceae bacterium. Classification (GTDB taxonomy): domain Bacteria; phylum Bacillota; class Clostridia; order Lachnospirales; family Lachnospiraceae; genus Pilosibacter. Next base: position 3,411 of record JAFOCX010000123.1, on the reverse strand, counting down.
CTCTCTGAACTCTTGTCATATAAAGAATATCGAGATCAGCCATTGCATCTTCCAGGCTGGTTACCTCGCGATATTCGATTCCGTGCGCTTCCAGAACATCTTCACGGATATAGTCCGGAATACGAAGCTCCGGAGGTGCGATCAGCACGAACTTAACACCCGGATAACGAACCATTGCATGGATCAGGGAGTGAACGGTACGGCCAAATTTTAAATCGCCGCAAAGGCCGATCGTCATACCGTCAAGTCTGCCTTTTAAAGAATAAATAGTAAGAAGGTCTGTTAAGGTCTGTGTCGGATGCTGATGGCCGCCATCGCCTGCGTTAATGAACGGGATGGAAGCTTTTTCAGCGGCAACGAATGCGGATCCCTCTTTCGGATGGCGCATGGCTACGATATCGGAATAACAGGAGATCATGCGGATCGTATCGGCTACGCTTTCACCCTTTGCCGCAGAGCTGGAGCTGGCATTGGAGAAACCAAGGACTGAACCGCCCAGACTGAGCATTGCAGATTCAAAACTTAAGCGTGTGCGTGTGCTCGGCTCAAAAAAGAGTGTTGCAAGCTTTTTACCGTCACAAACATGAGCATATTTGGAACGATTTTTTTCAATATCACATGCAAGGTCCAATAATTTCTGGATCTCTTCAACTGTAAAGTCTAACGGACTGATTAAATGTCTCATAAGTAGGATTCCTTTCTGACTTTGAAATGTGGATGTTCTACATGAAAATAATTATAGACGATATGAAGCGTAAATTCTACAACTTTTTTACAAAAGAAAAGGAAATTGTGTTATGATATAAAAGATAATGATTTATTTCAGAATGGAAGCTTATGATCCGGGAGGTACCTATGAGAAAGACGATGGAGCAGATTGTGCTGGAAGGTCAGGCGGCGAAGTGTGAGTCGTTGGAAGAACTGTATCTGGTATGGCAGTTGATGCAGCAGATGGAAGAAGAACCATATGGTGCGACCTGTTATGGTGAGATCGAGCAGAGAAGCTTTCATATTGACGGAATTGTATCTCCGGAAGATTACAACGGTACGTTGTTTGTTTTAAAAGAGACGAATATGCGTAAGTTTATTCAGCAGGGACAGACGATGCCTGTGATCTCAGATGTGAGAAAGCAATTGGCATTCGGAAAGAGTCCGTCCGGTGAAGTAGAATATCTGGACTACCTGTCGGGAATGCAGAAGATTGTGAATGAACAGTTTTATAAAAACACAGCGAAATGTTCAAATCTGAAATTATTGAAGCAGCTGGCGGTGCTTTATATCAATAAGCGCGGCGGCAAGGGGGCGGCAGACGATATCAGCATGCAGTACGGACAGTATTATATTGAGTTTATCAAGACACAGATCCGCTTGTTGAAACCGAAGACGATCGTGTGCTGCAGTGATGAGATTTTCCGCTTGATCGTAATGGAAGTCTTCCATAACAAAAAACAGAAGAAAAATCAGGAAATCTATATGAAGTGGAAAAATCTGGTGGTTGGAGATATTTTCCTGGCTGACAGCAATTTCCGCCCGACATCCGATGAGGAACACGCAGCGATCCGTGTGGTAAGAATGTGGAATCCGGCATATCGTGTAAACAACGGACAATATGTATCTGTGGAGGAGTATTTGAAAGAATTTGAACGCCGTGTGACAGCAGATACTGCAGAGGCGACAGAAATGAATTCGTAAGGAATCTTAATAGATTTTATATTTCTATTCTGTTAAGACTTCTTTATAATAGATACAGATTATTATGGGACAGAAGGTGAGAGTGTGGAAACAGCCAAAGCGCGTGAAGCAGTGATCCAGGTAAAGGATCTATATAAGATATACCGGATGGGAGATACGAAGGTTCATGCACTGGATGGTGTGGATTTTGAAATCTATCGTGGCGAATTTTGTGCGATCACAGGTCCTTCCGGTTCCGGAAAATCAACGCTTCTCAATATGTTGGCAGGATTGGAGCATCCGACAAAAGGTGAGATCATCATTGCAGGAAAACATATTGAAAAGCTGAATGAAAAACAGTTAGTCGCGTTCCGCAGAGCGCGGGTAGGGTTTATTTTTCAGTCCTATAACTTGCTTTCAACGATGAATGCGATCGAAAATGTTGCTTTGCCATTGTCATTTCGAGGGGTTCCGAAAGCAGTCAGATTAAAACAGGCAAAAAAGTATTTGCAGCTGGTTGGTCTGGAAAAGCATATGAAACATATGCCGAACCAGATGTCCGGCGGTCAGCAGCAGAGAGTCGGCATTGCAAGAGCATTAGCCTCAGATCCGCAGATTATTTTTGCGGATGAGCCGACGGGAAACCTGGATTCCAAGACGACGATGGAAGTGCTCCGTTTGATGCAGCAGATCGTCAAAGAACAGAATCAGACATTGGTCATGGTAACTCATGACAATAATCTTGCAACGTACGCGGATCGTATTTTTCAGATCATTGACGGTAAGATCGTTCATATTGAAGAGAATCACAGAGAAGTGGATCTCGTTGCTCTGGAAGAAGCTTATAAGATGGGGCTTCCTTCCGAAAATACAGAACAGACAGACGAAAGTAGGGATGCAGAATGAAAAGGATTATGAAGAAATTCTTTCTCTTTATGCTGGCAGCAGTGCTGATGCTCACGAGTGTTTCGCTGACTGCATTTGCAGATGAAGATGATGAGGAGATTCCGAAGGTTTATCATAAAGATGATGATAATTCCGATGTACGGTTGGTCATTGGATCGACAGAAGAAGTAACGATCGGTAAATCATCTACGATTTCCATTACGTTGAAAAATAATTCCGGAGAAGACTGGAAGAAGACGTACGTATGGATCGCGGATGAAGAGGACTATAAAGATTATTATGATATTGACATCGAAGAGGAAGACAGCAGCGATCTGGTTCGTTCTATGAAAACTACATATCCGTTCGAAATTAATGATTCCTTAAATAAACAGAAAAACATTGGTTCTGTTAAGGATGGAGCGAAAAAAACGGCAAATCTGAAGGTAAGCATGAAGAAAGATCTGGAACAGGGCTATTATCCGGTCTTGATCCATGTGCTGACCGAGAATGAGCGAGGAAACCAGAGAGAATACGCAAAAACGATGATCATCTGGGCGAAGACAAAGACTGCCGCAGATCCGACGGAGAAGGACGAGACAGGAACAGAACCGGTTGCGTTTGCACTTGGTGAGAATCAGTCGACTCCGCAGGGAATTTACGGAGAGGTTATGAACTTTGATATCAACCTCCGTAATACAGGATATCGTACCGCTTATGATGTGCGTGTGGAGATGGAACTCTCTGCCAATGTGAAAGAATTCCCGTTTGAGATCAATGACGGAAATTATGACCGTTGGATGAATAATGTTGCAGCGAATGAGACTGTTCAGGTTCCGTACAGCATGGCGATTC
>JAFOCX010000122.1 GCA_017380975.1 Lachnospiraceae bacterium | reverse complement strand
GTCCTTACAGAGGTCGCAACGCCCTTATCGCGACCGGCGTAAGGACGAATAAAACGATGTGAAGCAAAGGTAGTCAACCGTAATTTGAGATAGTACGGGATTTTCTACAGATAGCTCTTTATTATTTTTACTAATCTAAATATCCATTTAATTCAGTCATAATCTTCGATTCTCTCTCATATATTATAAATAAGAACGTATGGAAAGGATGAGGACAACCATGTCAGAGGCATGTTATTTGATTTCGGATGCCGCGAGAAAGGTGGATGCGCCGTCGCATGTGCTTCGGTACTGGGAGGAGGAGTTGGAAATGGTAATTCCTCGGAATGAAATGGGGCACAGGTATTACACGGACGTACATATCCGGATTTTTCGTCAGGTGAAGGAATTGAAGGAAAAGGGGTACCAGTTGAAGGCGATCAAAACCGCGTTGGCGAAATCGCTGGAAACCGGAGAAGAGGTGGTTAGTCCTGTTGATGTCTTGGAGGAGGATGTTGTGGCTGCGTTGAAGGAGTGTGTAGAACAAGAGCAGATGGAGAATCTGGATAACAAGGAGATTACGGTGTTGACTGCGAAGGAGAAAGCGGAGCAGTTTCGAAATCTGATGGTGCAGATGATCGGACAGGCAATCGAAGAAAACAATGAAAAGCTGAGTCAGGATATCAGTAAAATGGTTAATGATAAAGTTTTGAAGGAATTGGATTATCTGATGCGTGTGGCGGATGAACGTGACGAGGAGCGATTTCGACAATTGGATGAGACGATCCGGTCCTATCAGCGTGAGAATAAGGGAAAAGCAGAAGCGGCTGCTGCAAAGATGAATTTTTTACCATTGGGGTTCGGAAAGAGGAAAAAATATGGAAAAACCGGTATCAAGTTTTAAGGCTTGAGACCGGTTTGATCAAGTTTATGAACGAATAATCGCTGTATTTCCGGAAGCTCTCCAAGTCCTGTCATGTTACAGTGAACCTGAAATCCCGCCTGTGTTAACCTGGATTTCCAGGAATCTGCATGGTCGCCTGCCATATCTTTGACTGCGTGGCGGCCGGCTACGATCATGAACGGAGCCAGCGTGATCTTGGTGATCTGACGTTCACGGGCGAAAGATATGATCTCATCGACGGAAGATGCAGAGCGCATGGTTTTCAGAAATATGTGAGGATACCCTTCTGCTTTAAAGGCCTGGTCGAGCTGATCGTATAAATGGTCATCACCATCCGTTGTTCCATGCCCCATAAACAGAAGCAGTTCATCGGATGCCGGAGGTTGGTAAGAGGAGGATTGAGCGATCGCCTGAATGATCGATGCAAAGTTCGCATCTTGATCTATTAATGGAGAACCGATGCAAAGTCTCTGAAACTGATGTTGGAATGCAGAAGTTGCCTGAACCAGTTTTTGGTATTCACCTCCACGAGTAACAAATGTCGGCTGGATATAAACCTCACCGACCCCAGTCAGTGATAGTTTTGTCAGAGCTTCCTGAACGCTGAGGATCTTGATATCGTCGGATTTCAGGACTTTCTCTCGAAGAACTGCACTTGTCCATGCTCGTTCGTGAAGGAGATTCGGGTATGCAGTTTGGATGCAGTGCTCGATTGCTTCTAGTGTTTTGGTTCGTGTCTCATGGACGGAGGTGCCAAAACTTACGACCAAAATAGCACGATGAAATGAATGATTCATAGTAGGAGGTTCCTTATCATTATTTAAAAAAGGGTAACAAAAAAGCTGTCGTTAAAAAACGGCAGCCATTTTGTTGTATGTAGGTTTTAATTAAGCCTCTTCGATAGCGCCAACCGGGCAAGCGCCTGCACATGTACCGCAGGATACGCAGGAATCAGCGTCGATAACATACTTGCCATCGCCTTCAGCGATAGCGCCAACCGGACATGCACCAGCACATGTACCGCAGGATACGCAAGAATCTGTGATAATAAATGCCATGATTAGTTCCTCCTTTAAATTTTGTATAATAATTCTAACTCAGACAGATAAAATATTCAAGCGTTATTTTACAGAAAAGGGTCAAACGAAAGAATGGAAAGTAAAAAGTACCTTGCCAACCAGAAAGAAAAGTATTATACTCAATCTATATGTGATTACGAAAGTAATTGGAATGTTCGATAAGGAGGAATTTATCATGCAGGTAACAAAGGATATGTTAATGGGCGATCTGCTTCGTAAAGATATCAACGTTGCATACATTCTCATGGCTTCCGGTATGCACTGTGTAGGATGCCCGTCTTCCCAGATGGAGTCCCTTGAAGAGGCAGCTGCAGTACACGGTATCGATTGCGATAAGCTTGTAGCAGCGATCAACGAGTTCTTTGCAAATAAAGAGGCTTCTGAAAACGCTTAATTTTGCAAATATCAGTTTGAAATGAAAAACAGTCGTTGGCCAAGTGTGGCTGACGACTGTTTTTATTATGCAAAGGATTAAAGATTTGCAAGCGCCTTGAGCGCATCTTTCTTGATAAAGAGTTCGTAATGCTCGGAATAGTATGCTTCAGTCGCCGGATCATGTTTCTGGCGTGCAGCATATTCGGAGAGCGCATTGCAGGTTTTGCTGAATGTCAGCTCGTCGCAATTCACCTTTTTCAGGATCAGATAAAATTTACCGTTCACAGGGTTCTTGTAAAGCATGCTTTCTCCGGTGAACATGTTACCGATGTGTTTTGCGGCAGAACATACCAGATCAAGTGTATCGAACTGATAGATCCGCATATTCTGCGAAGCCGGTTTTGCGGTGTTTTCTGTCTGAGAAGCCTCTGGTTTTGCGTGTTCTGTGGTTGAATCACTGCGATTAGGAAGATTCTTCAACTCATCCCAGACTTCCGGATTGCCAAGGAGATTTAAGATCTCATCTGCACCTTCCAGCAGCTCGTTGGTCAGATTCGGCATGGAATTGGATTCCTCATGTTCCTGCGTAAAGCGGGAGAAGCGTGTGTCCAGCTCATCCGGATCTTCTACTTTTGTGATGATCAGCATGATACTGTCGTTGGACATCGGGATCGCTTCTACCATGATCGGAGTATCCTCGGCCTCGAAACCGACTTCGTTGTGTGCGCGCTGCATCATCTCGCGGAACAGATTTCTCGCATTTTCGCTTCCATATGTTAATTCGCTCATCTTGATATTTCGAACACTTAAGTCAAAGTTGGTCAAGGTGCAGCGGATGGTATTTTCACTGATTCGTTCTATTCTCATCAAATCACTTCCTGTCTATACAAAAATAAGTCCATTTTTACGCCTATAATATACTATATCCTATTCTGTTTTTGCAATCCTATGACAGAAAGATTTATGAAAATGTAATATTTTGACACCTTCTAAATGTCAAATGGGTGTTGTGGTGTATTACAATTGGTATCAGAGATTGTATTGCGCTTGAAAGGAGGTGTGAGGATCACAGAGGAGCACGTTCTTATTTCAACGCTATTGCCAAACTATTATATTTGTAAAAAATTGGGAGAAGGCCGGTCCGGAAAGGTTTTCCTGGCGTATCACAGGATTTTATCTGATTATAGGGCAATCAAGGTCGTTCCCGGTACGATGACGGACTATGAGACGTTTCGAAAAGAAGCCTTATTTTTGAAGCATCTGCGTCATCCGGGCATTCCACTGGTCTATGATGTGGTGGAAGGCTCATTCATTTCTGAAAATTACTTCATTTTGGTTGAAGAATATCTGGAAGGCGAATCTATATTTGAGTCCGTGAAGAAGCGGGGCAAATATTCAGTAAAAACGACAGTAGAACTGGGAATCCAGATCTGTCGTATCATTCAGTTCATGAATACAGCAGAAAATCCCATTTTGTATTTAGATCTGCAGCCGAAGAATCTTTTGGTGTGCGATAAAATGGTGAAATTGATCGATTTTGACCACGCGCAGTATGCGTCGGAGGTGGAAGATTTTGGCGAGCGTTACGGAACCGTTGGCTTTGCAGCGCCGGAACAGTTCAAGGGAGAACCGTTGGATTGCCGGACGGACGTGTATGCAATCGGAGCTCTTTTATATTTTATGTGCCGAGGGCGGATCCCGGGCAGAATACCGGAATTCGGGGAAGATGCGAAATTCCGGGAATTAGACCGTATCATACGAGGATGTATGGCGGAACAGAAGGATGATCGGTATGCCACAGCTCAGATCGTGGAAATGGAGCTGGAGGAATATTTGGATCGACTTTCAAAAGAACAGGCAATAGAATCTCTTACAGTAATTTTTATGGGTGCAAAGGCTGGGATCGGAACGACTCATGCTGCACTTGGTTTTACAAACTTCTTGACCCGAAACGGGTATCTGACGCTATATCAAGAATTATACGATACGGATACCGTCCGCACGTTTGCACGGCTTATGGGGGCAAATGCGGATGAGAACGGCGTATTTCATTTTGGATGTTTAAACATCTGTCCAT
>JAFOCX010000121.1 GCA_017380975.1 Lachnospiraceae bacterium | reverse complement strand
GTAATCGGCGGTTCTTCAACGATAGAACGGTCGATGAGATCATGCAGATCCTGAAGAGTGTCAAGATCATCATAAATACTCTTTAACAGATCACAGGAAAATTCTCCAAGAAGACTCTTAATGTGAGGAAGCATTGCAAGAGAATTCTTGAATGCGAGCAGGTCTCTCGGATTGGCAGTCTTATAACTGATTCGTCCGATAAGACGTTCCATATCATAGATCGCATTCAGATACTCTCGAATTTCTTCACGGGAAATGAAATTCATATTCAGTTCTTCAATCGCTGCCTGTCGACGCTCGATCTCGCTTTTTGATACAAGCGGCTGCTCGATAAAGGTGCGCAGCATTCTGGCGCCCATAGCAGTCTTGGTCTTATCCAATACCCAGAGCAGCGATCCGCGTTTCTGTTTTTCACGCAGCGTCTCTACCAATTCCAGATTTCGTCTGGTAGAAGTATCAATGATCATATACTGTCCGGTTGTGTACGGAGTCAGTGTAGTCAAGTGAGACAGATCATTCTTCTGTGTTTCATAGAGATACTGAAGCGCACATCCGCTTGCAAGCATACCATTTTCATAGTCTGCAAGACCAAGTCCTTCAAGGTTCATAACCTTAAAGTGTTCTTTCAATACTTTTCTGCATGTATCGTCAGAAAAGAAGCGGCTGTCCAGTGCGCTGACGGTCAGCTGGTATCTGTTTTTCATCTCATCGATGTCCAGCCCTGACATCATAAGGGCTTCATTGCAGATCAGCTCAGATGGAGTAAATTTATTGATTTCATCTAAAAACAATCGTTCACTGGAAACTTCCGTAACAAAGAAATCTCCGGTCGTAATATCAACCGTAGCGATTCCGTAACTGTTTCCAATATAAACAACTGCCATCAGGTAGTTATTTTTTGATTCATCGAGCGCCTGTGCACTTGTGATCGTACCCGGAGTCACGATACGGATGACTTCACGCTTTACGAGTCCCTTCGCCATCTTAGGATCTTCCATCTGCTCAGCGATCGCAACCTTATATCCTTTCTGGACCAATCGAGCCAGGTATCCTTCGACAGCATGATAAGGAACGCCACACATCGGTGCGCGTTCCTCAAGTCCACAGTCTTTTCCTGTCAGTGTGATCTCCAGTTCTCTGGCAACGGTTTTCGCGTCTTCAAAGAACATTTCGTAGAAATCTCCGAGACGATAAAATAAGATACAGTCAGGATGCTGCTGTTTCGTCTCGAGATATTGTGTCATCATTGGTGTCAGTGCCACGTTTTACCTCGCTTACTCAACCATAGTTCCCATAAAGTAGAAGCCTTTCGCTTCATCCAGGGAAACTTTCACAATTTTACCGATCAAGGAAGCATCTCCCTTGAAATGAACCACTGTGTTATTGGAAAGTCGTCCGGTTACGAATCCCGGCTCATGGGAATCCAGATCTTCTACAAGAACATCCTGAACGGTATGCTCATCGCGAAGAATTGCCTCAGCAGCAATATCCTGAACCTCTTTTAACAGTCGATCAAATCGATCTTTTACCACATCTTCCGGTACCTGGTTTTCCATGGCCGCAGCCGGAGTTCCTGTACGTTTGGAGTAAATAAATGTAAATGCACTTTCATAGCGTACTTTTCTCACTACATCGAGTGTCTCCTGGAAGTCCTCTTCTGTTTCACCCGGGAATCCAACGATAATATCCGTGGAAAGTGCAATATCCGGAACCGCTGTGCGAAGCTTGTCTACTAATTCAAGATAGCGTTCCTTTGTATATCTGCGGTTCATAATATTTAAAATCCTGCTGCTTCCGGACTGCAGCGGTAAATGGAAGTGTTTGCAGATCTTCTTGGATCCTTTCATCACTTCGATCAATTCATCGGAAAGATCCTTCGGATGAGATGTCATAAAACGAATTCTCTCCAGACCTTCAATCGCCTCAATACGACGAAGAAGTTCAGCAAAGGAAATCGGATTCTTAAGTGTCTTTCCATAGGAGTTTACGTTCTGTCCAAGAAGCATAACCTCTACAACACCATCAGCCACAAGTGTCTCGATCTCTTTCACGATATCTTCCGGATTTCTGCTTCTCTCACGTCCTCTTACATAAGGAACGATACAGTAACTGCAGAAATTGTTGCAGCCAAACATAATGTTGACGCCGGATTTGAACGGATACTTTCTTTCAATCGGAAGATCCTCTACGATCGCATCTGTTCCCTCCCAAATATCAACAACCATCTTCTTTGAATAAAGACGGTCAAATAACAGCTCTGCCAGTTTGAAAATATTGTGTGTACCAAACACAATATCAACATGACGATAACTTTTCTTGATCTTCTCAACTACCGTCGGTTCCTGCATCATGCATCCACAGAGTGCGATCAGCATTTCCGGATTCTTTCTCTTCACACCATTCAGATATCCGAGTCTGCCATACACTTTCAGGTTCGCATTTTCACGAACTGTACATGTGTTGTAAAGGACAAAATCGGAATTTTCGTCTGTGCCCTGCACATAACCAACTTCCTGTAAAATACCAAGAAGCTTCTCAGAATCACGTGCATTCATCTGGCATCCAAATGTGGAAATAAAGCATGTTAACGGACGACCTTTCTCCGCTGCAAGCTCTGCAATTCTTGCTTTTACATGCTCCATAAAATATTTTTGTCTGGCCGGCTCAGTCGCCGGAGCCATTGCTTTTATCTCTTTTATATTCATAGCAACACTTCTCCAATTTAAACTCTATCGTGTATTATAAACGCATGGAAACAAAAAAGCAAGAGCCTTGTATTCATGGAGAATACAAAGCTCTAAAATTCTTTTTTCGAATCTATTTACGAATCTGACCGTTACCGTAAATAATATATTTTGTAGATGTCAGCGCCAGCAATCCCATCGGACCACGCGCGTGAAGTTTCTGTGTACTGATACCGATCTCAGCACCAAAACCAAATTCAAAACCATCCGTAAATCTTGTAGATGCATTGACATAAACGGCTGCTGCGTCAACCTCGTTGAGGAACTTCTGTGCATTATCATAATCCGATGTAATGATTGCCTCAGAATGACCGGTATTGTATTTATTAATATGAGCGATCGCCTCATCGACAGAGTCTACAATCTTACAAGACATGATATAGTCGAGATATTCTGTACCCCAGTCCTCTTCTGTCGCTTTGACAAACTCCGGAATGATCGCACAGGCTTCTTCATCTGCACGGATCTCGACCTGTTTCTCATCCAGTCGATTCTTCATCATTGGAAGAAAATCTTTGGCAATGCTTCTGTGGATCAAGGTTGATTCACATGCATTGCAGACGCCAATTCTCTGTGTTTTTGCATTGAACAAAATATCCAGAGCCATATCAAAATCTGCAGTCTCATCCACATAAATATGGCAGTTTCCTGTACCGGTTTCAATCACCGGAACGGTACTGTTCTGTACCACGGAACGGATCAGCCCTGCACCGCCGCGCGGGATCAGAACATCCAGATATCCATTGAGTCTCATAAACTCCGTCGCAGTCTCACGGCTGGTATCAGAAAGAAGCTGGATCGCATCCTCAGGAATACCGCATTTTCTCAGACCATCACGAATGACCGCAACAATGGCCTGGTTAGAATGGATCGCATCACTGCCGCCACGTAAAATCACGGCATTACCGGTCTTAAAGCAAAGTGCAAATGCATCTGCTGTTACATTCGGTCTTGCCTCATAAATGATGCCGATAACACCAAGGGGTACTCTCTTCTGACCGACCATCATTCCGTTCGGACGTTGTTTCATCGAGATCACTTCACCGATCGGATCTTCAAGACCAACCACCTGACGCATACCTTCCACAATACCGTCAATTCTGGCGGATGTCAACAGAAGACGGTCAACAAGACCCTGAGCCATTCCCTTTGCTTTCGCATGTTCAATATCAATCGCATTGGCTGCCAAAATCTTTTCCTGCTGATCTAAGATTTCCTGCGCCGCTGCCAGCAATCCTCTATTTTTTTCTGCGGATCCCATCTTTCCTAACAGGAAAGAGGCATCTTTTGCTTTCTGACCAATCACTCTAAGTTCCATAAGACTCTCACTTTCTCTTTACTTGCAGAAAAATGAACCTGTTTCGGTGATCAAATGATCAACCGGCTGATCGTGAAGTTCTGCCGGAAGTTCGGAAACAATCTGGAATTCATATGCAAATGCAACTGTTTTATGCCCAGGATAACGATCTAGATACTTATCATAATAGCCGCCGCCTTTACCAAGACGTTTCCCGTCTCTCGTAAATGCAATACCCGGAACCATGATCACTGCCTCGGGCCAATCCACCTGCTCACAGTGTGCTTTGGGTTCCATGATACGAAACGCACCTGGTTCTAAGTCTTCCAAAGAATTCACTTTGAAGAACTCCATTTCATCTCCCAGCACTTTGGGAAAAGCGACCTGAACACCTTGCTTCCAAAAATAATCCAATAATTCCTTAGTTCCGGTCTCCCAGGAAAGAGCCATATATGCGTAGACCGATTTTGCATGCATGATCTCAGGATTCTTCAAGGCGTGAATAAATACCTCATGGTCTAATCGCTGTTTCTCTTCCTGCTCCATTCCTTTTAACAGGATCTTCATCTGCTTTCTAAGATCAATTTTTCTTTTTTCCAATGTTTCCATACTTTTCACCAAGATTTGTAATAGAACCATCTTTTTCCTGAATGGAAATATTGTTTAATGTGCCTCTTAAGCTGGCACGAAAATCTTTAATATATTCAGCTCTAAGTTCAGCCTGCTCTGCTTTTTCTGCGTCTGTCAGACCCTCTGCTTTTGCTTTACGGGCTAATTCATTGATTCTGTCAATACGTTCCTGTTTCATCGTTCCTCCATTAGTGAATGCTCTCAATATAATCGAGCAGATCAAAATTCTCTGTTTTGTGGGCCGTAAATAATGTACCCTTTGTCTTTCCTTCGATCGCGATATCCCAGACAACTTCTACTTTTTCAGCATTTGCAATGACCATATCACATCCGCTGTGAGTCGCGATCTTTGCAGCGTATAATTTTGCAGCCATACCGCCGGTTCCGACATCGCTGCCGGTCGTTGCTTTACCCATACCCATCAGTTCATCAGAAAGCTCATCTACCTGCTCGATAAATACAGCGTCCGGATTTTTCTTCGGATCATCCGAGTAAAGGCCATCAATATCAGATAATAAGATCAAAAGATCGGCATCAATCAGCGCTGCTACAATGGCAGAAAGACGGTCGTTATCACCAAACTTAATCTCATAAGTAGAAACAGTATCATTTTCATTTACGATCGGCACTGTTCCCATCTTCAAGAGTTCGTCAAAGGTATTGACTGCATTTTCTCTGGAAATGTCGTTTACGATCGTATTCTTTGTCATAAGAATCTGGGCCGGGATCTGATTGTACTCGGAGAACATTCTCTGATATACCATCATCAGGCGGGCCTGACCAACGGCGGCATGTGCCTGTTTTTCAGAAACGGTCTCTGCTTTCTTACCGCCAAGGGCCTGTCTTCCTGCTGCGATCGCACCGGAAGATACCAGAACAACTTCCTTGCCCATACCTTTAAGGTCTGCGATCACACGTACTAAATGTTCAATTTTATGAAGATTCAGATCACCTGTTGCCTCATGAGTCAGGGATGAAGATCCGATCTTGATCACAATACGTTTTTTCTCTTTTAAAAGTTCTCTGGCTGATCTATTCATACAATATAACTCTCCTTGCTTTAACAGTTTAGTTTGCTAAATACAAACTATTTAAAAGCGATTATACCTCATAATCAGCGCTTCTGCAACCTTTAATCCATCCATTGCAGCAGAAGTTATTCCGCCTGCATAACCTGCACCCTCACCACACGGATATAATCCTTTCACATTGCTTTCCAGATTATCATCTCGTACAATTCGAAGCGGGGAAGAAGTACGGCTTTCAATTCCTGACAAAATGGCATCTGCACGATCGAAACCGCG
>JAFOCX010000120.1 GCA_017380975.1 Lachnospiraceae bacterium | reverse complement strand
GTGGGTCTTTCCATGGATGCATTTGCAGTATCTGTATGTAAGGGTCTTTCTGTGCAGCAGATGAAACTTAGCCATGCGCTGACTTGCGGTGTGTATTTCGGCGGATTCCAGGGTCTGATGCCGTTGATCGGTTATCTGCTCGGAAGCCAGTTTGAGGAAGCGATCGTAAGCATCGACCACTGGGTAGCGTTCGTGCTGTTAGGACTGATCGGTCTGAATATGATCAAAGAATCCAGAGAATGCGACTGTGAAAAACTGGATTGTTCGTTTGGTGTAAAAGCGATGATCCCGCTCGCGGTTGCAACAAGCATTGATGCTCTTGCAGTCGGTGTAACATTCGCGTTCTTACGTGTAAATATTTTATGGGCAGTGCTGTTCATCGGAGTGATCACATTTACACTTTCTTCCATCGGTGTAAAAGTGGGCAATGTGTTTGGTGTTAAATACAAATCCAAAGCGGAGCTTGCAGGCGGCGTGATCCTGGTTCTCATGGGAACAAAGATCCTGCTCGAGCATCTCGGAATTTTTTAATAGAAATGATAAAACGTCGGAAATTTGATCTTGGTCAAATACCGACGTTTTTTATTTGGATGAATTCAAATGTATCATTTCTGCAGAAAGCAGCGCTGCATCTTCTTCATGATGCGTGGAAAATAAAAGCATTTTTTCTTTTGTAAATTCCAGGATCAGATCGATCACTTTTTGTTTTGTTTCACTGTCCAATCCCGTAAAGGGTTCATCCATGACAATGAGGTCAGAAGGAGCAAGGATGGCGCGCAGGATCGCGGTACGTCGCTTCATTCCGCCTGAGAATTCACAGATCGGTTTTGTTAATGCCTCTTGCGGAAGCAAACGACGGATAATGTGGAGCAGTTCGTCATTGGAAAATCGTTTTCCGGTCACGAAGCGAATATTTTCCAATGCTGTGAAGCCCTCGAGCAGTCGGTCTTCCTGAAAAACAGCTGCCAAACGCATGCGGTCAAGTCCGCAGATCTGTCCGGAGTCTGCGGTTTCCAGGCCAAGCAGAATTCGGAACAGCGTTGTTTTTCCGGTTCCGGACGGAGCCATCAGACAGTAGTTGTTTGTCGGAGCCAGAGTCAGAGAGAGGTTTTTGAGAACCGGTTCTCCGTTGTAGGATTTGCAAAGAGAATCGATCTGAAGTTCGTTATGTTCCATCTTCATTGCAAGTCACAACTCCTTTCCCGGCTGCCATTCTCAGCAGCAATAAAAATACATGTTCAAACAGTACGCTGACGCAGATGATCACAAGTGTCCATGCGAACAATTCCGCGGTACTCAGATAAATCTTTGATAAATAAAGTCCTTCGCCGATGGAACCTTCCGGAACACCGATGACTTCAGCCGCGATACCGGATTTGAATCCCATACCGAGTGCGGTTTTCATAGCACTAGCCAGATACGGATACAAGGACACGCGATAGATGGACATGGCCTGTCGCCAGATCGGAACCTGAAAAACCTTTGCCATTTCCAGTAATTTTGGATCCGTGCTGTGAAGTCCGGCTAATGTGTTCACATGGATCATCGGATAAACAACGATGAACGAAATGAACACAGACAGATTTTCAGAACCGGTCCAGATCAGCGCTAAAATAACGAAAGAGGCAACCGGGATCGATTTCATAAAATGAATGGGCGGAGCCAGGAATTCATCGATGATCGGTTTCCAGTAAGCCATAGTTCCGGTCAGCAGACCGATAAAAAATGCGATAAAAAATCCAAGGCTGATGCGGGCAAAGGAGAACCAGATGGAACCCCAGAAATCGGTGGAAATAACAAGTGTGGAAAGCGCATGCAGTGTATCCGCAGGGCTTACAAGCAGGATATGATTGTCGATCATGGCGGCGCCGAACTGCCATAAAAGCAGCCAGAATCCGATGATCCCTATTTTTTTAGACCATATCGGGAGTTTGTTCATTGATACGCTCCTTTGTCGTGATAAAAACAGGGCAGTCGGAAATGGATTTCCGTCTGCCCCGGTTACGATCAAGAATCACTAATTATGGAAGATAGTAGAATGCATCGTCCGGAAGCGCACCGCCGACGGAAGCCGGATTCTGATCGAAGAGTACGTTCAGAT
Source organism: Lachnospiraceae bacterium (assembly GCA_017380975.1). GTDB lineage: Bacteria > Bacillota > Clostridia > Lachnospirales > Lachnospiraceae > Pilosibacter. Next base: position 764 of record JAFOCX010000120.1, on the reverse strand, counting down.
ATCCGCTCAGAGCTTCTTTCATCTCTTCACCGGAAATAAACTCTACATTACAGTACGGAAGAGCTTTTTTTGCGATCGGTGCTTTTGCAACGATTCCCTGTGCAGCGATCAGTTCAGCTGCAGCATCCGGGTTTGTTTCAGTGAAAGCGATGGAAGCTTCATGCTCATCAAGGAAAATATCAACCAGATCGCTGTTTTCCTCAAGGAATGCTTTGTTTACGATCGTTGCACCTGTCACAAGGCGGCTTCCGCCTTCCTCCGGCTGGAAGCTGTCCCAAAGAGCAGCGAGGTCCATGACCATGGAAAGTTTGTCGTTCTGAGCCATTGCAGCAGTTACGAACGGCTGCGGAAGAAGTCCGATCGCATTCGGATCCTCTGCGAGAACAGAAGCAACTTCAGCCGCTTCGGATTTAAATTCTAAAGTAACATCTTCCTCGGAAAGACCTGCAGCGGAGAGAACATAGCGCAGGGAGTAATCCGGAGTTGTTCCTTTGCCCGGAAGATATACAGTTTTGCCCTTTAACTGGTCAACAGTGCTGATGGAAGAATCTCCGGATACCAGATAAAGAACGCCGAGTGTATTGATATCGATCACTGCTACATTGCCTTTTGTCTTGTTGTAAAGAACACTTGCAACGTTGGCCGGAAGGAGAGCGATGTCAACCTTTCCGCCGGCTACGAGAGCTGTCAGCTCGTCAGCAGCAGTTACCATAGTAAATTCATAATCATTTTCAGTTGTACCGTTTGCATCATCGTCGATGAGC
>JAFOCX010000119.1 GCA_017380975.1 Lachnospiraceae bacterium | reverse complement strand
GCTTTTCAGAGATAAGCTAATTCTTGTAACCGTTGTACTGGGTCTTGTGGCGGTCGTAGCAGCTGCAGGCGCCGTATCGATCCGGAAGGGAAATGACCATTTGGAAGAGAGTCCGTATCTGGAAATCCGGGAATCGGAGGGGCTGCTTCTGGGAGAATACGAGAATACCCAGACGGCAGGAAATTCCAACGCGACTGAGGCGGCGAATGCAAAAGAGATGACAAAAGCTCCGATCTCGGAGCAGCTTGTCGCAGAGACAGCACCGCCGGCAAAAGTACAGCCTTCTGCAGAAACGGAAGCCCTTGAAGCAGGCGCGATCGTCAGCGAATCATTAGTCCTTGATTTTTCAGATGCAGAAACACTCATGTGGCCGGTCATGGGAAATGTGATCCTGGGCTACAGCATGGACACAACCACATGGTTCCCCACATTGGAGCAGTACAAATGCAATCCGGCCAACATCATCCAGAGTGATGTGAGCACTCCGGTCGCAGCTCCGGCGGATGCGCGGGTTATGGAAATCGGCTATAACGAAGAGATCGGTAATTATCTGCGACTGGATCTCGGAAATGAATACACTGCCATCTGCGGTCAGTTGAAAGAAATTCCGGTCGTAGAAAACGAATATCTTCACAAGGGCGATATCCTTGGCTATGTGGCTGAACCGACCAAATATTACTCTGTTGAGGGTATTAATGTATATTTTGAACTGCTGCATGCGGGAAATCCGATCGATGCCCTGGAATATTTGGAGTGAAAAGAAACGTTGGATGGGAAGAGAGGTGTCTGATTGTCAGAACCTCTCTTTTGTGATAAAATGAAGCAAGGAACGAAAGACCTTTTTGAAGGAATTGGAGGAACACGTATGGATTATACTGTATTAAAAAAGAATTTCGAAGATCATAGATTCCAGACTTCTTATTTTGAAACAAAAGAAGAAGCGGCGTCCTATTTAAAGGAGCAGATTGTCGGAAAGAGTGTTGGATTTGGAGGTTCTGTTACAACTCGTGAGATGGGACTTTACGAAATGCTTGGCGAAAACAATCAGGTGTACTGGCATTGGGAGGTTCCGGGACCGGAAACATATCGAAATGCGCATAATGCAGATGTTTACATACTGAGCGCAAACGGTGTGGCGGAGACAGGAGAGATCATCAACATTGACGGTACAGGAAACCGACTTGCAGCCAGCATCTTTGGTCCGAAGAAGGTATATTATATAGTCGGAAAGAATAAGATCGCTCCGGACATTCCGTCTGCGATCAAGCGTGCGAAGGATATTGCAGCTGCGAAAAATGCAGTTCGCCTGAATCGTAAGACTCCGTGTGCAGCAACCGGTGTATGCCACAACTGCAGCAGCCCGGATCGCATTTGCGGTATGACCCTGATCGTAGAACGTCCGGGTACAGGCATGGATGTGGAGATCCTGTTTGTAAATGAGGAACTTGGATATTAATGAATGAGCAATAAAAAACGGCAGATGGATAGGAAATGCTATCTATCTGCCGATCTTTTTTTCATCAAATTCGAACACATAGCGCTCGTATGCATTGATCAACGTAGTATTGTTGTATTTGCGGACGCGGGGAGCACCCAGATTATAGTTGAGATGAACATGACCATGAATATGGTAAGAGGGTTCATACTTGTCCATCAGATGCACGAAGGTATCGAACCCTGCGTGCGTCGGAGTGTCCAGATCTCCGTGTCCCCTGGCAGGAGCATGGGTGAGCAAAATATCAAATCCCTTATGGTACATCAGTTTCGGCCAGAGTTTTCGACTGCGTCGTTTCATCTGGGACTCTGTGTATTGATGTGCTCCGTCGCGGTATTTTCTGGAGCCACCCAGGCCCAGGATGCGCACACCATTGTGCACGTAAATCTTATCTTCTATATTAATGCATCCTAACGGTCGAATGCGTTTGTAGTTTTCATCATGGTTTCCATGAACATAAAGCAGCGGACAATGTCCGAGCGTAACAAGAAACTCCAGATATCTGGGATCCAGATCCCCACATGCGAGGATCAGATCGATATCAGCAAGATAGCTAGGTTTAAAATAATCCCAAAGTAATTCAGATTCTTTATCGGAAATAGCAAGTATTTTCATCACACGACCTCAAATCCCTGCATTTCGACAACCGCTTTCGCTTCTTCATCCAGTTCGTCCATTTTCGGGATTGTACCAACCACGTTGTCTACAAGCCAGTCCATGTTCATGATCTCATTGGCCGACATGACATGAGCCGGGTCATTGCGAAGAACATGATCCTGATCATATAAGTCTCCGGAGAAAATATGGAATTCATTGTTAACAATATGCTTCTTCACAACTTCGATCAGCTTCAGTGTCTGAGGCGGAACGGATTGTGAAACGATCATATCGATCATTCCGGAGGAAATTCCCCACCAATAGTTGATGGTTGGGAAATCAGGAGTAACAGCTGTACGATTCCAGTTTCCATTCAGGATTGTCTGGAGGATACGCTGGTAAAACTTGCCCCAGTTCCAAATGGATGCGGCCAGGTTTCTGCTTTTTGCATCTTCCAGATCATAGAGACCGTATGCACGCGTCACATCGCGCGGTTCGATCATATCGCGGCCGCAGATGTGGCTGATGTTTGCCTCATTAAACTGCTTTGTGATATCGCAGTCCTTTACGCAGGACCATGCCAAATGAACCTTTGCATTTGGATTGACCATTTTTACACCAAGTGCGAATGCATTGATGCTGGCCGGAGTTCCGAACATCGGGAAATCTGCAATGTAACCGATGCTGTCTGTGCGTGTCAAGATACCTGCCAGCATACCAACCAGGAACTTTGCCTCATAGATTCTTCCGTAATAAGTTCTCAAGTCTCCGCTGTAAGAATTGAGAGAGCAGTTGAGGATCTTAATTTTCGGATGGCGGATGCAGGTGTGGAAACTGGAATTCAGGAAACGGGAGGAGGTTGTGAAGATGACCGTACACCCGTCTGCGATGGCTTCTTCCAGACGTTCCATACATTCGGCATCTGTTTCCACATTGTCGTAAACGTGAATATTCAGCTTCTCTCCCATATGTTCTTCCAGATAAATACGGCCAAGGTCATGGGCGTATGTCCAGCTGGAGGTCTCTGCAGTTTTATGATATACAAAACCCACATTCAGCTTATAGGCCGGCGGAATGATCGGAGAGAGGATTTTCTCAAATACACTTCGTTCCGGCTCCGTTTCCGGCTGGAGAATGTGATTTACATTTCCGGCGTTCGGAAGAGCTTCCAGTTCGCTCCAGAGAGAATCCAGTGCTTTCTTGATCTGGTCCTGAGAGCGCTGTTTGATATCCGCATAACCGTAGATTTCCAGATAGAGCAGGAATGCATCACCGCCCGTGATCGGGAGTGCTTCACCGCCTTTTTCTTTAAAGGCACGGTGGAACCAGTAGTAATCGGTGGAGAAACTGCGTCGTTCGTCAACGGTCCACTGTACGCCGTATTCCTTACCGATCAGTTCGCAGATCCTGCGATAGCAGCCGGATTTTGAGAAGGTCAGGTTATTGATGCTGGAGAATCGTGAGAACTCCATGAATTCATAGTAGATGCGAATCTGTTTCTCATCGCTGTAGGCCGGAATGATCCTGGTTACATAGCCCGGAACCGTGGCAGCTCCGGAATATTTTAAGACACTGACTCTTTTGTTTCCTTCGATTATGTAGTATTCATTGAGGTATTCACAGGCAATGACCGGTTCCTGGATCCCTTCATTTTTATGTGCACGATAAAGATTCGACCATTTTTCAGCAAACTCGCCTGATTCCAGAAGAGGCATAAAGTTGCTGGCAAACGCTCTGGTACGTCCTGAAGTCTTAGTGCCGGCGATTCGATCCATCGGGATCTCAACAAGACCAAGGTCCGTTTCTCCGGCAGTCGGGTTTATTTCAAGAATTTCATCAAGTACTTTTAAATAAGGCTGACGGCCCTCTGCAATATCCTGTCGATATGCTTTTTGACCGCGCTTCAGAGCAATGGAATACTCCGTAATTGGCATATAGAAAATGCCCTCCTTCTTTGATAAAAAAATAACTAGCACTAAACACAGCACATCATATCATACCCCTCAAAATTTGTACATATTAAAATAATTACAAAAATGAGGGGTATTTTTTAAAAAAATAAGGGCAAAATCATCAGAATGCTTTCGGCGCCGCTGGTTTCTTATCAAAACTCGGGTTAAAGGCATAGAAGTTCCGGCTGTCTAATTTATCCTGGAGATCGCGAAGGGCTTCGCCAAAGCGCTGGAAGTGGATGATCTCGCGTTTTCTCAGGAAGCGGATCGGATCACACACATCCGGATCGGATACTACACGCAGGATGTTATCGTACGTTGTACGGGCTTTTTGTTCGGCAGCAAGGTTTTCAAAAAGGTCAGTGATGGGATCGCCTTTCGATTGGAACTGGTTGGCATTAAGCGGAACCCCGCCGGCTGCCTGCGGCCAAATGGCGGCAGTGTGATCGATATAGTAAGGTGCAAAGCCCTGGGCTTCCAGCTCTTCAGCAGAAAGTCCGCGGGTCAGCTGGTGCACGATGGCAGCGATCATTTCCATATGAGCCAGTTCCTCGGTGCCGATGTCTGTCAGTACCGCTTTTTGCATACCGTGAGGCATGGTGTAACGCTGTGAGAGATAGCGGAGAGAAGCATTGATCTCGCCGTCCGGGCCGCCGTACTGGCTGATGATATATTTTGCGAGCTTTGCATTGGGTTCTTTAATATTGACCGGATACTGCAGTTTCTTTTCATATCTCCACATACTAACAACCTCCTTCCCATGGCCACGGATCGTTGATCCAGTTCCAGCGATTTCCATAGACTCCGTCCGCCATCAATGGTCCGAACTGACTTTGATAAATGTCCATGGCCTGGCGCCGCACTGAAACCGCATTGCGATAATAATCCAGCGCTGCCATATCATTGGGATGGGTGTCTAAAAATAACAGAACTTCATCGATGGCGAAACTGGCTTCATTGATCTGGTTCATCAGGGCCTGTTTAGAAAGAGGAGCTCCCATCATATTCGGTTTCATGTTCATCGTCTGCACCTCCCTATCACGAATGGATAATCAAGAGACGGAAAGATGGTTCCGCGATGATATCCCTGAGTCAGCGGATACGTGGTTTCCCAATTCTGCCACGGGACATAGCCCATGCCAACCGGAAACCGATCAAGGTCGAAGACCGGTTTCGATGGCGGAGCAATGCCCGGAGTGCAGACAGAACAGCCATTATTTGAATTATGGTTCATAATAAAAAAACTCCTTTCATACCTGTAGTAACAGGATATGCAGGAGTTTTTCAGCTGTGCATATGCGAAGGATTAGGACATTCTGTACTGGAAGGAGTCACAGTCTGTACATTCCTTTTTTGTCGGATTCATTTCGTGAGTGCCGACATGAATTTTGTCCAGTGTACAGTAATCAACAGTGCCTGCATGGTGCACGCAGTTGTGGATGGAACACTGGATGCTTTCATTTTTGTTCTGAGCTGTCATTGATTTCACCACCTTTTTGAGAGATGGTATTAGTATGGGCAGAACTCAGAAATCCATTCTGGAAAATATTGAAAAATCGTTACATCCAGGTTACTCGGGACTCATCATAATATCCACGTGCGGCCGGCTCTTCATCTGCGACACCCAGGGCGATCACATTGTACGGTTTGCAGTCGATACCAAGAACTTCGCGAACCGCTTCCATACGTTCTTCCTTCGGATAAACGCCGCACCAGCAAGTGCCATAGCCAAGTTCTTTCGCTGCGAGGAGAATATTCTGGGTTGCAGCACCGCAGTCCTGCGGGAAGTAACCCGGACAGATGCCCTCCTGCACTTCCGGTTTTGCGCAAACGATAATTGCCAGAGATGCTGTCTTCAGCATGGAAACATACGGATGAACCTTCATGAGTGCGTTTAGTTTTTCACGGTCCTGCAGAACAACAAATTCCCACGGACGTGTGTTGCAGGCGCTTGGAGCCATCATGGCAGCTTCCAGGATCTGTTTCAGATCCTCCTTCGGGACCGCTGCTCCTTCTTTATATTTACGAATACTTCTTCTGGAACGAATGGTTTCTAATGCGTTCATAATTGTACCTCCTTGAACGTATCTGGAAATTGAATCAGTTATAATATACCATAATCAATGCGGCTGCGCAAACACATCCCCTTCGTTTTTGAAATTATAATGCAAGGAATAAAAAGATGTGGTACAATAGGAAGGAAATGAATGAAATGTCATGCACTAAAGGAGACAAGATATCATGAGAAATCGAAATTCGAATCCGGATATCATCGATATGCCGCAGCCGCCGGCGGTCTATGAACATAAAACGGGTGTGAAAATAGCAGGTATCCTGATGGCGATCGCAGGATTTACCTGCGGAGGCGCCTCTCTTCTCTGGTCTTTGTTCCTCTTATTGGGGGCAGCAGTGGTTGGAGAGATCGGCCTCGGAATGGGGTTATTTGGAGCAAATCTATTGCTGGTAGGAGGCTGTATGTTCCTGGGAATGAAAGGTGTTTCCATGATCGGCAGCGTCAATCGTTTCAGCACCTATGTAAAAACCATTGGGCAGGAAGAACTTTGCAATATCAAACAGCTTGCCGACCGGATCGGGAAATCGACGAACTATGTGACCAAAGATGTGGAAAAAATGATCCGAAAGGGATGGTTTTGCCAGGGCCACCTGGATGAGAAGAAAACTTGTCTGATGGTCACTGATGATATGTACCGCGAATACCAGAAGTTAGAACGTGAGAAGAAACGACTTCAGATGGAAGAAAAAATGGCGAAATCCGAACAAAGCCGTAAACGTGAAGCGAACCGTAAAAGTGAACCGGTGCAGAAAAATGACAATTCGTCAAAGCTTCCGGCAGATGTCCGCAAGGTAATCGAGCAGGGAGATGCTTATGTGAAGCAGATCCGTAAATGCAACGATGAGATCCCGGGAGAGATCATTTCAGCAAAGATCGATCACATGGAATTGCTTTTGAAACGGATTTTTGATCGCGTAGAGCAGAAGCCGGAATATGTGGGGGATATCAGAAAGCTGATGGAATATTATCTTCCGACCACGATCAAACTTCTGGAAACCTATGCCGAGATGGATGGACAGCCGATCGGCGGAGAAAATATTCAATCAACAAAACAGGAGATCGAAGATTCTCTGGATACGATCAATTTAGCTTTTGAAAAATTATTGGACAGCCTGTTCCAGGATACTGCATGGGATGTTTCTTCGGATATTTCCGTTTTGAAAACCATGCTGGCGCAGGAAGGTCTTGGAGAAGATGGACTGAAAAAGTAAGGAATAATCGATGGAGGAATGAAACATGGCAAACGAATTCGAGAATATGCAGACAGCTCCGGTTCTGACATTGGAACCGTTTAAAGAGGAAGAGACAGCTGTGCAGGTTGTAGAAGAAAAGGAAGTAGTTGTTGAGGAACCGGTTCTCACTCCGGAAGAGCAGGCGGCAGTAACTGCATTTGCGAACCAGATTGACCTTACCAACTCTAACATGATCTTACAGTATGGTGCGGGCACCCAGAAAAAGATGGCGGATTTCTCTGAAAATGCACTGGATAAAGTGCGCAGCAAGGATCTCGGAGAAGTTGGTGATCTGCTGACAGACGTTGTTGCAGAACTGAAAGATTTCGATGTGGATGAAGAGGAAAAAGGATTTTTCGGACTCTTCAAAAAAACAACAAACAAATTAGAAAAGATGAAACTGCAGTATGCAAAGGCTGAGACCAACATCAATCAGATCACAAATGTT
>JAFOCX010000118.1 GCA_017380975.1 Lachnospiraceae bacterium | reverse complement strand
TAGACTCTCATACTCATTCTCCTCTCGCGCTTTAATTCGGTCACGCGTTAAAACGTGTAATTGCACCTATCCTATCACAGATTTTATGCAAAAGCAATAAAAAAGTGCAGGATTTTTTGGCAAATCCTACACTTTTCTTATTATTTAGATTCTTTCACAGATTAATTTACCCATTTCAACGGTGCCAACCTGCGTCATTCCATCCGCCATAATATCGATCGTACGATAACCATCCGCCAGTACCTTTCGCACTGCATCCTCGATCGCATCGGCCTCCTGGTCCAGATCAAAGGAGAACCGAAGCATCATCGCTGCTGAAAGAATGGTCGCGATCGGGTTCGCGATCCCTTTTCCTGCGATGTCCGGAGCGGAACCGTGGCTTGGCTCATACAGACCGAACTTTCCTTCATTGAGGCTGGCAGATGAAAGCATTCCGATGGAACCGGTGATCATGCTGGCCTCGTCCGATAAAATGTCGCCAAACATATTTTCCGTCAAGATCACATCAAACTGTCCCGGGTTCATGACAAGCTGCATCGCACAGTTGTCAACCAGCATATTTTCTAACGTTACTTCCGGATAATCCCTGGCAACCTCCGCCACTACCTTTCTCCAAAGTCTGGAAGAATCCAGGACATTTGCCTTATCCACGCTGGTTACCTTTTTCTTTCTCTTCATGGCAATATCAAATGCTTTCAAAGCCACACGGCGAATTTCATTTTCATTGTATACAAGAGTATCTGTCGCCTGCATCACACCGTTTACTTCTTCTGTGTGACGTTCACCAAAATACAGACCGCCGGTCAATTCTCGAACAATGACCATATCAAATCCATCCCCGATGATCTCCTTCTTCAACGGGCACGCCTCATCCAGTCCGTCGTACAGATATGCCGGACGAATGTTAGCAAACAGATTTAATCCCTTGCGGATCGCCAGGAGGCCCGCTTCCGGTCTCAGGTTCGGCGCCACATCATACCAGCGGGAATTGCCGACATTGCCGCCTACGGCGCCCAGGAGCACCGAATCGCTGGCTTTCGCTGTGGCCAGTGCCTCTTCGGTCAGCGGAACCCCATACGTATCAATAGAGATACCTCCCATCAATACCTCTTCATACTGAAATTTATGTCCGTATACTTCTCCGACACGGTCCAATACCTTTTTTGCTTCTGTTACGATCTCCGGACCGATACCGTCGCCTGAAATGGTTGCAATTCTATATTCCATGATGATTCCTCCGTTTTCATCGAGTATTCTAAATACCATCTTAGCCTACTGTGTCTTTCTTTTCAACCATAACCACAAGCTTTATCTATGCCAGTTTTTCATCTCTTTCATAACCTAAATTCATCTTATGGCAAATAAAAATCTCGCCAGGAACTCCGTTCAGATCAATCAGAGTCCAAGGCGAGATTGAAAGGTCAATAAAAGATGTAACAAAAACGCCCCCATGTAAGGACTTTCGGAGGTATCCTAAAATACAAAAAGAACGTTTTTGTTACGATGTTATCATAACACGAACGTTCTTTTCTCGCCCCACCTTTTCGGGTAGTTTTTTTCATGCACCCTACCCGTTCGTTGGCTTCATACTATGTTTATGGAGTTCTGTCCAATACGCATATTCGCTCTTTTTCGCCATCTCCATAGCGTTCTTTAATTCCACCCGGTTTTTAATATTGAGCTTTTTGTAAATATTGGCAAGATGATACTTGACCGTGTTTGCGCTGATGTACAGCTGACCGGCAATCTCTTCGTTTTTATATCCCAGGGCTGCCAGTCGTGCGACTGCCTGTTCTTTTTCCGTCAACGGCTCTTTGAACACGGACTCGGAAATTACTTTGCGGATCACTTCCAGCTTTACCGGATACTCTCTGGAAAATTTCCGATATCCCCTAACGGATGCCTCACCCAGCGGCTCGATCACCGGAATGAGGTTTTCACCTAAAGTAGGGAAGAATTCCGCTCCAAACATCCACAGACGGTCCGGAGCCAGCCTTTTGACTGCCTCACTCAGATATTTTGCCGTACGGTCCAGGTCTCCGATCTCACACCATGCGCTGGCCTTATACAGCCAAAGATAACTGTCATAAAGCATCATTTGATCCAGACCGTAAAGCTTGGCTGCGATATCCACACCGTTGATCACACGGTAGAAATCCGCATCGTATAACAGATACTCTATATAGGTAAGCCACACTAGCGGAAATGCTGCATAAGTGACGTGGTCCTCAACAAGGCGATATCTTCCTTCGTCGGAAATCGCTCCAAATTTACCATTCTGGATCCAGCGGGGAACCCCTGACATCAATCCGACGGACATCTGGATCTTGCTTTTAATGCAGGCCGCAACTTCACGGATCACACGTTCCTCGTGATTCTGCATCCCACAGATAAATGTAAAATATCGATTCCACATGACCGGATCGCCCAGATGGATCGCCAGGCGGGCTCTGTATTCTGCCACACAGATCTGATCCATCAGATTTCCGCATTTTTTTGCACTTCCCTCCGCTTTAAGTAAAAAGTGCTGCGCTTTATCAAATTCGGAGCGGTAAAATGCAAGCTGTCCATAATATAATTGGTCACATCGGCTGACACCTTCCACCAGAGAATCGTAGAGTTCCATCATGCGCTCCAGTTTTTCTCCGATCCTGTCTGCAGTGCCGGGCTTCTTCAAGAACATAAATAATGGCCCATATACCTCTGTATAAAAGCACTTAGCATATGGAATGATCTTCGAACGTCCCTTGATCAGACTTCTGGCTTTTTCCAGATACGGAATTGCCTGATCCGGCTCCGTAAACCAGCGCATGGAC
>JAFOCX010000117.1 GCA_017380975.1 Lachnospiraceae bacterium | reverse complement strand
TCCAGTACCGATCGGAGCATATGTCTCCTGCGGAGCCGGTAATACTGCTGCCTCTGTCGGCGGCGCCACAGTCTCCTGCTGAACCTGCGCCTCTGTCTCCATCGGAAGCACAAGATTTGCCAGGCGGTTCACACCAAACATCGTCGCTCCGGACACAACACCAAAGAACACGGCACTTAATGTCAATAACGCTGCCTTCTTAAAAAAGCCGCCACTCTTCTTCGGAGTATTTCCTCCGGTTCCGTAACTCGGCGGATAGTTGTAGCTGTAATTCTCATTTCCTTTATTTTCATCATACATCATAAACATTCTCCTTCCATCTGTATGATCTTATCCTTTTATGACCTTAGTCTACCACGGAATTGTGATAAAATTGTGATAAATCTATAATCAATTTGTGAAAGAAGCCGCCTGCATTATACAGACGGCTCTAATTTCTCAATTCATCTGTCTTACAAACCTAACAGCGCCATAAGACCAAAATATACGAGTACGATCACACCTAACACGATGCGGTAGTAACCAAAGAATTTGAAATCATGATTCTTCACATAATTCATCAGGAACTTGATGGAGTACAGAGAAACCACAAATGCGATCACCATCGCCGCGATCAGATAAAAGATTTCCACAAAACTGAATGCAAGACCATAATGCATGATCTTTAACAGACTCGCACCAAACATAACCGGGATTCCGAGGAAAAATGTAAACTCAGAAGCCGCTGTTCTGGAACAGCCTAAAAGCATTGCGCCCAGGATCGTTGCTCCGGATCTTGACGTACCAGGAATGAGTGCCAGAAGCTGGAACAGACCAATATAAAATGCGTTGATGTAATTGATCTGGGACACTTTCTTAACCGGAAAATCTACAAATTCATTGTGTTTCTCCAGAACAATAAATAAAATACCGTAAATGATCAGCATCGCTGCTACCACGTATGGGTTGTAAAGGTATTTATCCAAAATTTCATCCAACAGCAGTCCCACAACCGCAGCCGGAAGGCATGCAATGATGATCTTGATCCATAAATGCCAGGTCGCAAGGCGCTGTTTTTCTTTTTTCCGCGGATCAAATGGATTCAGACGGTGAAAATACATGACCACAACTGCCATGATCGCACCAAGCTGGATCACGACACGGAACACATTCATAAAATCTTCGGATGCATTTAAATGTACAATATTTTCCACCAGGATCAGGTGGCCCGTGCTGCTGATCGGAAGCCATTCTGTAAAACCTTCCACCAGGCCAAACACGACAATCTTTAAAAACTCAAGAAATCCACTCATGTATGTTCTCCTATTCTATATTTTCAATCTGCCAGTCGATCGGATCCAGTCCATTGGCCATCAGGAATTTATTGGCCTGGCTGAATGGTCTGCTTCCGAAAAATCCTCGGTATGCGGACAACGGGCTTGGATGCGGAGCCTCCAGGATCAGATGCTTCGGATTGTTTAACATTGCCTTCTTCATCTGCGCCGGTCTTCCCCAAAGGATAAACACGATCGGACGGTCCTGTTCATTTAACACGCGGATCGCTGCATTTGTGAACTCTTCCCAGCCGATGTTCTTATGAGAATGAGCCGCGTGGGCTCGAACGGTCAGAACTGTGTTCAATAAAAGCACACCCTGATCTGCCCATTTTTTCAAATAGCCATTGTTCGGTATGTAACATCCGCAATCCTCGCGGAGTTCATTATAAATATTCACCAAAGACGGCGGGATCTGTACATCCGGTTTTACAGAAAAGCAAAGACCATGGGCCTGACCCGGTTCATGGTACGGATCCTGACCAAAAATCACTACCTTCACATTCGCCAGAGGCGTAAATGCAAATGCATTAAAAATATCATCCGGAGCCGGATAGACTTCTTTTGTCTGATATTCCGACATCACGGTTTCATACAGTTTTTTATAATATGGCTTCTTAAACTCGCCACTCAGGGGAGCCAGCCAGTCATTGCTGATCGCTGCCATCATCTTCCTCCAAATTGTATTCAAGGTATTCTGTTTTTAGAATTCCTTCATTTATTTTAGCATAGCCGGGAATCCGATACAACGGAAACTTAACTTTCTTTCCACTGAGCAAAAAACTCTACCGAATCCGCTTTCACTGCGAATGCGCGCTCCTTGATCTCATCCGCAATCTGGTAAAATGTTTTATGGACGCGATACATGCAGGATTTTTGATTGATCATAACGGTCCTCTCAAATGGCCATCGAATGATCGTCGGCTGTAAAAATCCTTCGCCCAGTTCTAAAATCACAAGTTTACGGTTCAATGTTCTGGACAGCCAGTTCATGTAACCGTTCCACTGCTCTTCGGTTAAACTTTCATCGCACGGCGCCACAGTTTTAAAATCAATAAATCCGAAGCGATCCAGTTCTTCTTTTGAAAGCGTCGAGATCACGAAGTAATCCTTTCCCTTCAGCATCTCTTTCAATTTCGTCTTTGCTTCCATGACCTGTGCTTCTCGCTCTGCATCTTTTACTTTCCACTCAGCTCCGAGTCCAACCAGCACACGCTCTGCATCCGCCAGCTTTTCGTTTAACTCTGCATAAATCTTCTCTATTTCCATGATATTCTCCAATATTTCCTAATATCCCAAACAGGCCACTGCACCTTGGCCTGATCGGTCCACACGGAATTATAACATAGTTCAACAGAAAAAGCCACCAAACAAATACATTGCAATTTTCCTTCAATTTCGCTATACTTTTTATGAAATCACTCTTACAGAAAGGATTTATTTATATATGGAAAAAACACTTGCATCTGTTCATATAAAAAAAGGCGAGGCCCGCGTATTAAAAGCCGGCGGTGCCTGGATCTTCGACAATGAGATCGACCG
>JAFOCX010000116.1 GCA_017380975.1 Lachnospiraceae bacterium | reverse complement strand
ATAACTATAAAGAAGATTGTCCTTCTTTCTCGCATCGATCGATCTGCGAACGATTGAAATACTTGCGATCATCGTCTCCTGTATTTTTAACAGTTTCGCTGCTTTTTTCTTCAGTGCTCCGGGACCGTGTGTCACCTCGAGCGCAAGCTGATTAATTCGGATCATATATGTATAACTCCTGTTTTTTTATCTCATTGCAGTTGCACTGACTGCAGCCAGATGTGCGCTGGACCAAGCCCACTGCAGATTATAGCCGCCGCAGATACCGTCCACGTCCAGGATCTCTCCTGCAAAATATAATCCCTGCACCAGTCTGGATTCCATCGTATCATGATTTACATCTCGAAGGTCCACACCGCCCATGCAAATCTGCGCTTTATCATATGGATTGGTACCTGTCACTTCAAAAGATGCTTCTTTGATTACCTGACAAAGTTCAGCAAGCTTTTTATTGTTAATTTCTGAAATCGGCTGATCTGCTTTGATCCGGGCAGATTTCAAAAATAAAGCTGCAAGCTTTTTATTAAACAAACCGTTGATGAAATCCCCGGCGAATCTGTCCTTCAGATACTCTCTCTGTTCCTTCAATGTCACAAACAATTGATCATCCGTCATTTCCGGCATAAAATCGATAAGCGCCAGAACACGTTTTCTATGATCCAGTGCTTCTGCTGCATAGCGGCTTACCTGGAAAACCGGAATACCTGAAATTCCATAATCGGTAAGCTGAAGCTCCCCTTTATCCTCCGCTAAAAGGGCTGCACGGTCTCCATTCTTATCCATCGTGTACAAAGATACTTTTACATCGACACGTACACCCGCGATTGCTTTAAAGAAATCACCCTTACACTTCAACTGAACCAATGCCGGAAGCGGTTTCTTTATTTTATGTCCAAGCTCCTTCGCAAGCTCATACCCGCTTCCGTCTGAACCTGTTGTCTTTGCAGCCATGGAACCTGCACAAAGGATCACAAAGTCAGCTGAATAAGTCTGAGCATCTGTTTTCACAGCAAATCGTCCGGCTTTCTGTTGAATGAATAAGACTTTGCTGTCACAGCATATACGAACTCCAAGACTGTCTGCTTTATCGCGCAATGCATCCAGAACGGTCTGTGCCTGTCCGGATGCCGGATATACATATCCGTTTCTATCCATCGTTAAAACACCGAGTCTTCTGAAAAATGCAATGGTATCTTCTACGGAAAATGTTTCGATCACCTTCATCGGAACACCGGCCACGCCGGAACGATAACAATCTGCTGTCATATGAAGATTTGTCATATTACATTTTCCGTTGCCTGTAGACAAAATTTTCTTTCCGACTCTTGGCATATGCTCCAATATGGTTATCGACGCTCCGTTTTCTGCAGCTGTAATTGCCGCTAAGAGTCCGGCTGCTCCGCCTCCAACGATGATACCTTCCTGTCTCATGGAATTCCTCCCAACTTTCTTTTTCTTATCCAATGATCTCATGTCTAATGTGCATATTATGGTCTAGTATATCGAGAAGCGTTCAATTTTGCAAGACTTAACTACTGTAAGATTCCAGATAACTAAAGATCTCTGCCATTGTCGAAAACCAGATCCCTTCCATTAATCGTTCCTGTTCTTTGATCGGAAATTCGGTAAGAGGCATATGGGTAAATAAATTCACGGATTCTTTCTCAGAATCATAAACGATCAAATATCCCTCCTCTGCAACGAGGTAATAACTCTCTTTTACCAGTTCATTTCTTACTTCTTCCATATTTAAAACAAGATGCATGGAAGGTTCTTCCCTCTCTGACTCCTGTACACCTTTCCTTTCTGCAAACAAGGGAGGTTCATACATTTCTATCGCCTGGACTTGTTGAACCTCCTCTTTCTCCTCTCCATCGGTCAGCCAGAACAAGCTGATCAGACAAAACATCGTCAAACAAAAAAAGAAAAGAAAGCCGGATACATGTTTTTTCATAGGATCTTCCTCCTTCAAAAACAGTATCTGCTTTCTTTTCATATCTTATACATGTTACATGAGATGGACTCTCTTTAAGATGCCAAGGAGTCTCGTGCCGCCCGGCATCTGACGAAGTTCGTCTTCGTCCATACATTTCAATTTGATCAGTAATACTCCATATACAGCCACAGCTGCAGCAATGGATACCATCGTAGCAATTGCATTGCTCTTGATCACCATAAAGATCAGCTTGTACACACCAAATGTACACACACCCATAACCGCTGCTGAGACTGTAGGAATCACGAACGTCTTCTTAATCTCCTGATGATATCCGATCGTTCTTCGGATCGCCCAATGATTCAGAACACACATGATCAGCGCAAAAGCAATATTGGCATATACCATGCTGTAAATATCAAGATCCATGATAAGCGCCATCACTTCCAGTACACCGATATGCAGAACCAGTGCGATCAGTGCATGAATGATCGGCAGATGCATCTTATCTATGCCCTGTAAGATCGCGTTTGTAACGGTCGACAGGGAATAAAAGATCACTGCGATCGAACCATATAATGTCATCTGGATCGCAAGAGAATTGTCTCCGGAGAATAACAGATTATTGATCGGACCTGCAAGAACCGTAAGACCAACCGTCGACGGAATTGCGATCAGCATGGAGAATCGAATCGCTGCAGTGATCCTTGCTCGGATTTTCTTTCTGTCGCCCTCTGCTACCGCTCTGGATACAGATGGGATCAGGGAGGACGATAATGCATTGGATACTGCCATCGGAACATTGATCAGCAAATGATACTTACCTGTATAAACACCCCAGTCGGCTGCAAACTGTGCTTCGCGTCCAAGACTGGCAAAATTTGCCGCAAGCAAACCATTATCGATCACACTGTTTACATTGTAAATTGCAGAACTTACGATAACCGGAACCACGGTAAAGAACAGAATTCTCGTAATTTCGCCATAGCTTTCCAAATTGCCGGAGCGGTCTTTTTTCATCTGACGTGCAGATGTCTTTCGATATCCTACGAATAATAACAGCAAGAAAATAAGTGCAGTCAGTGCACCGGATCCGGTTCCGATCGTACCTCCGGCCGCACCCCAGGCATTGGAATAACCTGTGCCGATCTCATTCTTTAAGATCTCAACTTTTAATGCTTCGTTAAACAGATAGCTTCCTGCTGCCACACTGACAATCGCATTAATAATCTGCTCAAACACCTGAGAACACGCAGTCGGAACCATCGTTCCGCGTCCCTGGAAATAACCACGGAACACTCCCAGATACGCCATAATCCAGACAGTAGGCGCCAATGATTTCAACGCAAATGATGCGTAAGGCATAAAGAAAATCTCACTTGCAAAGAAATCAGCTCCAAACCAGATCACAGCAGCAGTGATCGCACCGACAACGGTTGCGTAGCAAAGTGCCGCACGGAAAATACGATCCGCATTTCGGTACTGTTTATTTGCAAGTCTTGCAGATACCATCTTAGAAACTGCCAGCGGAAGGCTGTACGAAGATAATAATAATGCAATATTGTATACATTAAATGCAGTTCCGTAATAGCCCATTCCCTCGTCGCCGATAATGTTGATCATCGGAATGCGGTATGCAATACCAATGATTCGGACAACGATCGACGCAATGGCTAATATACTTCCCTGTACAACAAAGTTGGACTCTTTCGCCCTGCTTCGTGTCTTACTTTCCATAGAATTCCGTCCTGTGAACCTTATCTGTACCATTTACACAGATCCAGGTCTTTCCTTTGTTCAATATAATTTCATTGCCTTCCAGATCATAATATCTGGTCACGCCAAACTCGCCGTCTTTCTTCCATGTAACCGGGATTGCTTTACCATTGGTAATATAATAACCCTCGCGGCCTGTATGCAGATTGATATTTAAATAATCTGTCGTTGCGTAATATCCCCACTCTGCGTACTGAATGATGATATTTTTCACTGCGATCTGACCTTCATTGCCTTTATGGGCAGCACCATACTGATAACGATAATATAAACCGTCCTCTTCATTATACTCAAACCAAGGCTCATTGTAACTGTAACCCGGAACTACTTTGTAAGCGTCCTGACCATCCAGCTGAACCTGTGTGGTTCCTCCGGCAAATTTGAAATGTCCCTGATAAGAGTCACTGTACTCGGTGCTGTATCCTAATTTTTCGATGGTTTTCTTGATCTTGGAAGCACTCGCATAAGCATTGTGCGGAGCTTTTTTGTCGTTGGAACGGAAGAAAGCATTACCTCCTACACCTTCCACACCATTGATGTTATCAACGTTTTCCAGATACGGAACAGCAAATGTACTCTGTCCAAAGTGAGCATAGATCGCATCAAACTCACGGGCAAAATATGTATAATAAGTACGGCAGCTGCGAACGGAACCGATTCTCTCCAGATCATCATAATCCTCGATGATTGCCATAAAACGGTTCATGGTACCTTCAACCGGAGCCTCATAAACCACGCCTGCACGGTTAATTCCATAATGCGGCTGCGCCTCTTTGTCGTTACTCATCATGATCGCGAGCGGTCTGCGGTTTGCTTTTTCCACATCCACCAATTCACCTGTCAGATAACTGGAAATCTTACCATCGATCTCTACGCGCTCCTCCTGAATCTCAAATGCAGCAGTTGTTTCTGCTGTCTCTGTTTCAAGCACAACGACCTGTTTCGATGGTTCCTCCGCTGCTGTTGCTTCCACCACAGCTGTCGTTGCAACAACTTCTTCATATTTATTGTTTCCGCAACCACTGAGCATCGCTGCCATCATACATACCGCGATTCCCAATTTGATCCGCATGCTCTTTTTCATCATCTTCTGTAACCCCTCCGTTCCAGAATCTCACTCTGCATTGCTTCCATCTCTTTTCGCTCTTCCTCTTCCATATGGTCATAGCCGGAAAGATGAAGCATGCTATGTGCCACTAAGAAAGCAAGTTCTCTGGTTTCTGAGTGACCGTATTTCTCAGCCTGTTCCTTTACTTTTTCAACAGAAATAACAATATCGCCCAACATCAGTTCACCTGTATCCGGATTAAAGTACATCTCCGGTGTCTCTTCTAAGGCATCAAAATCACCCGGTGTTTCAAAGTCACACATCGGGAAAGAAAGGACATCAGTCGGATTATCGATCTGTCGCATATCCAGATTGATCTGATGGATTCCTTCATTATCTGTAAGAAGAACATTTACTTCAAAATCATACGGACATTCCACATAATCAATGGACTCCTCAATCACATTATGAATAATCTCTTCTACCGGAAGATCCAGTTTTAAATCGGTCTCGTAATCAATGGTTATTGTCATGCTTTCGTCCTTCCCGGCCGGCACGGTCTGTTTTTCTCTGGAATCTCACTCTCGGCTTTCCGTCTGTCTTTTCAGATTTATCAGGATTGCTCTCACGTTTCTTCGCAGCGATCTCCTTGCCCTTGGCCTCATAGTCATCATATGCTTTTACAATTTTCTGAACCAGCGGATGACGTACAACATCATCACTGGTAAAGTAACAAATTCCAATATCATCAATACCCTTTAAGATCTTAAGCGCTGTATCCAGACCGGAGACAGTTCCGTAAGGAAGGTCCTTCTGAGACTGGTCGCCGGTGATGATCACTTTGGAACCAAAACCGATACGGGTCAGGAACATCTTCATCTGGGCCTGAGTTGTATTCTGAGCCTCATCCAGAATAATAAATGCATTATCTAATGTACGTCCACGCATGTATGCAAGCGGAGCAACCTCGATCAGGCCTTTTTCTGCATTGTGAAGATAACTTTCCGCACCCATGATCTGATAAAGCGCATCGTAGAGCGGTCTTAAATACGGATCAATCTTACTCTGAAGATCGCCGGGAAGGAAACCAAGTTTTTCACCGGCTTCAATGGCAGGACGTGTCAGAATGATTCGGTTTACCTCTCCGTTCTTAAATGCCTGAATCGCCATCGCCATACCAAGATAGGTCTTACCGGTACCTGCCGGTCCGACACCAAATACGATCATTTTCTTACGGATCAGATCCAGATACTGTTTCTGACCCAGTGTTTTCGGTTTTACCGGCTTACCATTGATCGTATGACATACAATGTCTTTGTCGATCTCCAGTAATTCTGTATCTTTTCCTTCAAAAGAAAGGGCAAGTGCATAATCTACATTCTGCTCTCCGATCTCCTCTCCGCGTTTGGAAAGAGAGATCAGCGTAGAAAACACGCTCTTTGCACGTTTCACTGCATGTTCCGGACCAATGACTTTGATCTCACCGTTTCTTGCGATCATCGATACATGTAACGTCCGCTCGATCTTTTTCAAATAACAATCAAACTGACCGCACACTTTCCGCTCATGTTCTACTGGAATATCAATAATTGTCTCAATTACACTCATTTACTAACTAATTCTCCTCATCTATTCCGACCGGACGATCTTCTATTGCAATATTCTCGATTACCGTAATTGTCCCCGTATACACCCAGTCGGATTCAGGTTGCTCTGCTTCCTTATATCTGCGACTAATTTATAAAAGCCTCAAATTTTTTGAGGCTTTTTTCAATTCTAAAACGAGGTGACTCTATGACT
>JAFOCX010000115.1 GCA_017380975.1 Lachnospiraceae bacterium | reverse complement strand
CGGATGATCGATGATCTTATGATTTTTCATGGATGCTTCGATAATATCTGTAATTTCCAAATAAGAAATCTCTCGGTTTAAAAATCTGGCAACTGCCATCTCATTGGCCGCATTGAACACGACAGGAAGGGAACCGCCTGTGCGTCCCGCTTCATAAGCAAGAGCAAGTCCTCTGAAATTATCAAAATCCGGCTTATCGAATGTAATCTCTTTCATCGTCCAAAAATCCAGTCTGTCTCCGCCCATCGGCCGTCTCTCCGGATAGTACAATGCATACTGGATCGGAAGCTTCATATCGGGAGTACCAAGCTGTGCCATGACAGCACCATCCTCGAACTGAACCATAGAATGAATGATACTCTTCGGCTGAACAACCACCTGAACATCATCCATCTCCACATCAAACAGCCACTTGGCTTCCATCACTTCCAGACCTTTATTAACCATCGTAGAACTGTCAATGGTAATCTTTCTTCCCATTGCCCAGTTCGGATGCTTCAACGCGTCTTCCAGCTTTACATGTTTCATCTGCTCTCTGGTCCATCCGCGGAACGGTCCGCCGGAAGCAGTTAACAAGATCTTATCGATTTTATTTCCGTGCTCACCATTGAGACACTGGAAAATCGCACTATGCTCACTGTCCACCGGAAGCAGTCGAACATGTTTCTCTTTTACCAGAGGCATGATCAAATGACCGGCTGTAACCAATGTTTCTTTATTGGCTAATGCAATATCTTTTCCTGCACGGATCGCAGCCATCGTCGGACGGATTCCGATCATACCGACAACTGCTGTTACAAGAATCTCGTAACCTTCCATCTCGGCAATTTCCATCAGACCATCCATACCACAGACGATCTTTGTATCAGTATCCGCCACCTTCAACGCTAATTCTTTTGCTTTTTCTTCATCCCAGACACCACAGACAGAAGGTGAAAACTCACGAATCTGAGCTTCCAGCATCTTGATATTGCTTCCTGCTGCGATTGCTGCAACCTGAATATCTCCATTTGCCCTTACCACTTCCAGAGTCTGAGTACCAATGGAACCGGTCGAGCCAAGAATCGCAATCTTTTTCATTATTATTTCCTCATTCTCCTACATCATTCCGACAAAAACAATTGCAAAATAAACTGCCGGAGCTGTAAAGATCATACTGTCAAAACGGTCGAGGATTCCGCCATGTCCCGGAATCAAATGACCATAATCTTTAATATCATGATTTCTCTTGATCGCCGATGCAGCCAGATCACCGATCTGGGAGATCACTGCACCAACTGCACATGCGCATGCGCTGGTAAATCCAGGCTGGAACACTTCACTCATATGACCTTCAAATATCATACCATAAATTAAGCCGAGAGCTGCTGCACCAACAACACCGCCGACTGCACCTTCAATGGATTTTTTCGGGCTTAATTTCGGTGCAAGTTTATGCTTGCCGAACAACATACCAAAACAATATGCACAAGTGTCACATCCCCAGGAGCCGAATAAGATCAGCCAAACCAGGAATTTACCATCCGGAAGGCTGCGCACCTGATATACAAAGGATAACAAAACACCTACATAAAACACACCGAACAGTGCTGACATAATGTGTTCCGTCTGATACTTCGGGAATGTAAATACATATGCAGTCATCAGTGAAAGAACAAGAGCCACCGCCAAAAATGTCACATACTCTGAGCACCCTGTCCACAAGATCAAATAATATCCAAGAACCGCCAGATAACCGATCACACCCGGAATCTCTTTTTCAATCTTCAGCACTCGATATAACTCAAATACACCGATCAGTGAAAGTCCCAGCGATACGAAAAACAGGATCGAGCCACCCTGGATCAAAATAATTGCCGCCAGAATCACAAGAATGATTCCGCTTACAAGTCTCTTTCCAAACATACTGCCACTCCTTATTTCGTATCCGTTTTTACACCGCCAAAGCGACGGTCTCTTCGGCTGTAGTGACGAATGGCTTCCAGAAGCTCTTCTTTATTGAAGTCCGGCCACAGGCAGTCTGTAACATAGAGTTCAGAATATGCCAGCTGCCATAATAAGTAGTTAGATAGGCGCAGTTCTCCGCTTGTACGGATCAACAGATCCGGATCCGGGATCTCTGCTGTGTCAAGGTAGGATGCAAACATTGCTTCATTCATCTCTGCCTCTGTGATCTTGCCTTCCCTGCAGTCTGCCATCACCTTGCGCACTGCACGTGTGATTTCGTCTCTTCCGCCGTAGTTTACTGCTATAATAAAGGTTAAACCTGTGTTTTCTTTTGTCTGTTCTTCCAGCTGATTGATACCTTCAATAATGTCCTGTGCAAAACGACCTCTCTCACCGATCATCTTCACGCGGACATTGGATGCTGTCGCAATCTTTAAAAGTCTCTTTGTATAATAACGGAACAGCTGCATAAGCGCACCAACCTCTTCCTCCGGGCGCTTCCAGTTTTCCGTTGAAAAACCATATACCGTCAAATATTTGATTCCCAGTCTTGCAGCATCTTCTACAATCTGCTCTACTGTCTCACAGCCTTTTTTGTGACCCATCTGACGCGGAAGTCCGCGTTTCTTTGCCCAACTGCCGTTACCATCTAAAATCAGTGCCACGTGTGCAGGAATCTTTAAAGTTTCTTCCATAATCGTCTCCAAATGTTCGATACAGGGATCGTGGTGAAAAATAGCCACAACACAAATCCCGTTATTTTAAAAATAAGGGGCAGGTATCCCTGCCCCCTGCACGTTCTTAAACAGTAAGAATTTCTTTTGTCTTGTTGTCAACAGCCTTATCTACCTTCTCGATAGCCTTATCTGTAATCTTCTGCATCTTATCTGTTGCCTCTTTTAACTCGTCCTCTGTGATCTCGTCATTCTTTTCCATCTTCTTGAATGTATCGTTTGCATCACGACGGATGTTACGGATCGCAACTTTTGCATTCTCACCTTTTTTCTTTACGTCTTTGGAAAGCTCTTTACGTCTGTCCTCTGTCATCTCCGGAAAGATCAGGCGGATGCATGTACCATCGTTGTTCGGGTTGATGCCAAGATCAGATGTCTGGATCGCTTTCTCGATAGCTTTTAATAAGCTCTTCTCCCACGGCTGAATAACGATGATTCTGGCTTCCGGAACAGAGATATTACCAACCTGCTGGATCGGTGTCGGAGAACCATAGTAGTCAACTTTGATCTTGTCCAGAACATGCGGGTTTGCACGGCCTGCACGGATACCTGCATACTCTTCTAACAGGTTGTTGAGTGTTTTCTCCATCTTATCTTCGTATAATTTTAACTGTTCTTTCATAGTTACCCTCCTGTTTATTCGGCCGTCACGATCGTACCGTTAATATTTCCCTGCATTGCGTTTGCAATACCGTTTTCCTCATTCAGTGAGAATACGGCCATCGGCATCTTCTGTTCCATACACATAATAGAAGCAGTCAGATCCACAACAGCCAGCTGTTTATCGATCACTTCCTGAATAGAAATCTTATCATACTTTTTCGCGTTCGGATTTGTCTTCGGATCACTGTCATATACACCGTCGATTGCCTTTGCAAGAAGGATGCAGTCAGCCTCCATCTCGATTGCTCTTAAAGTGATCGTAGTATCTGTAGAGAAGTACGGATGTCCGATACCGCCCGCAAAGAATACTACCATACCTTTTTCAAAATATTTGTTTGCGCGGTCTTTAGAGAACAGTTTTGTCATCGTACCACACTCAAACGGAGTTAAGATCTGAGTCATCATACCTTCTGTACGGAAGATCTCAGATACATAAATACAGTTCATGACTGTTGCCAGCATACCGATCTGATCTGCTTTTGTACGATCGATCTCATTGCCTGTACGTCCACGCCAGAAGTTTCCGCCGCCAATTACGATACCAACCTGCACACCTGCATCAACAGAAATCTTTACCTGTTTTGCGACTGCTCTTACTGTTGCCTCATCAAAACCTGTTTTCTTCGGACCAGCGAGCGCTTCGCCACTTAATTTAAGAAAAACTCTCTTCATTTCCATGTTTTCACATTCTCCTATGTAGGTTTTCTTCCAAACATTATAGCATACAATTCTTAAATTGACAACACGAAAAACAGCTAACGAACAAGTGCCTCTTTTGAAAAAAACGCCGGAACCTCACTCAGTTCCGGCGTCAATATCCATAAATTAGTAGTTCTGAGCATTTACCTCAAAGAAACTCTGCGGATGAGCACATACCGGACACATCTCCGGAGCCTTCTTGCCGATTACAAGGTGGCCACAGTTTCTGCACTTCCACATAACTTCTTCGGATTTCTCAAATACTGCCTGTACTTCCACGTTGTTTAAGAGTTTTAAGTATCTCTCTTCATGGTGCTTCTCGATCTCAGCTACCATGCGGAATTTCGCTGCGATCT
Source organism: Lachnospiraceae bacterium (assembly GCA_017380975.1). Classification (GTDB taxonomy): domain Bacteria; phylum Bacillota; class Clostridia; order Lachnospirales; family Lachnospiraceae; genus Pilosibacter. Next base: position 515 of record JAFOCX010000115.1, on the reverse strand, counting down.
CTGTAAAACCTTCTGCCTCTGCTTCTTCTGCGAATGTCTTATACATATCTGTCCACTCGTAGTTCTCACCTTCTGCGGCATGTTTTAAGTTCTCAGCTGTGTTTCCAATCTGCTTTAACTCTTTGAACCACATCTTTGCGTGCTCTTTTTCATTGTCAGCTGTTTCCTGGAAAAGAGCCATGATCTGCTCATAACCTTCTTTTTTTGCCACACTTGCAAAATAGCTATATTTATTTCTCGCCTGAGATTCACCTGCGAATGCTGCCCATAAATTCTGTTCAGTCTTACTACCCTTTAATTCCATACAAAATACCTCCATAAGAAATAACTTCGAATAACTATATTCTAAGGTTTATTCTTCCAACTGTCAATTCATTTTATGTATTTTTCAGAAAAGTTTCTGAATTCTTTAGAGAAGTTCAAGAAGCGCCTGAACATCCTCTTCTTTTGTCGCCCAGCTTGTAGCAAAACGGATTGCAGTATGGTCAGCATCTACCTTCTCCCAAGTACTGAAT
>JAFOCX010000114.1 GCA_017380975.1 Lachnospiraceae bacterium | reverse complement strand
GGCAAAACCTCCTTATCTTAAAGATTCTGCCCTGTTTTTCATGTCCCATTCAACACGAAAGGAGAGGGCAATTCATTGCTCCTCTCCTAGTATGTGACTCTATGAATTTTTCAATCTGTCAGTTTTTCGTTCCATTGCCAGCCGCTTCATCTCACGTGCATTCTCTCGAACAGCATCTGTGATCTCTGCGCCGCCAAGCAGTCTTGCCAACTCTTCGATCTGTTCTGTTTCATTTAATTTATGTATCCTAGTAATGGTCTTTCCATGTTCCACCATCTTTTTGATCTCAAAATGCGTATCTGCCATCGCTGCGATCTGCGGAAGATGGGTAATACATAAAACTTGATGTTTCTTTGCAATATAAGAAAGTCGTTCGGATACTTTCTGGGCCGTACGACCGCTGATTCCGGTATCGATCTCGTCAAAGATCAAGGTCGGAATGTCATCTGTGTCAGCAAGTACGCTCTTGATCGCAAGCATGATTATGGAAAGTTCACCGCCGGACGCCACTTCGCCCAATGGTCTCGGAGGAATGCTTCCCGGATTTGTAGAGATCAGGAACTCCACTTCGTCAAAACCGGTTGAACTGAAATGTTCCAGTCTTCTCACATCAATCTTGAAGTCCACGTGAAGGAAGTTCAGATCCAGAAGTTCCTCCCGAATACGCGCCTCTAAAATCAGAGCTGCCTTTTTACGTGCTGCAGACAGCTGCTCGCAGAGCACCAGAAGCTCCTGTTCCTGCTTCTCGAATGCTTTTTTCGCCTCCGCTGCCAGTTCATCGTAATGTTCCAGTTCCTCCAGACGCTGTTTTTTCTCCTCCAGGCATTTTAAAACTGCCTCTTCGGAATTTCCGTATTTTGCCATCAATCCGCGGATAAAATCAAGACGCTCTTCCGTCTTTCTAAAGTCTTCCGCATCGAACTCCATATCATCCATGTAATCGGAAATGGAACGGTTCAAATCGCTTAAAATACTTTCCACATCTGCCAGTCCGGAGACAATGTCCTGAAGCGCATCATCATACGCAACCACACTCTCTACTTCACGAAGGGCACGGCTGATCTCATCGGTATCAATCGCTTTGTAAGCAGCCTGCATACTCTCTGCGATCTTCTGACCATGGACAAATTTTCGATATCTGGCTGCCAGCTCTTCCTCTTCGCCCGGACGGATTCCTGCATGTTCGATCTCATCAACCTCATATCTGGTAAAATCTGCCTCTCGTCTTCTGCCCTCTTCATCGAGTGAAAAGCCTTCAAAGGCTGATTTTAAAGACTGATATCGTTTGTATCCGTCCGCCACTTGCATATTTAGTTTTCCCGTTTCGTTTTGGGAATATTCATCCAGAATTTCCAGATGTTTCTGCTTGTGCAGAAGCGACTGATGATCATGCTGTCCGTGCATGTCAAGAAGCAGACCTGTGACCGCACGGAGTCTGCCTGTGGTAACAGTCTCGTCATTGATGCGGCTGGTGCTGCGTGTCTGTGTGATTTTCTTAGAAATGATAAGAAGCCCCTCTTCATCCGGAGCAATATCGAGAGCCGCCAGCGCGTCTCTCTTCGCTTCGTCATCCACAGAGAAGACGAGCTCCACGAAGGCGCTCTCTTCTCCCTGTCTGATCATATCTTTCGATGCTTTTGCGCCCAATGCCAGTCCGACAGAACCGATAATGATCGACTTTCCGGCACCGGTCTCGCCTGTCAGTATGTTCAAGCCCTCGGCAAATTCCACTTCTGCTTTTTCGATCAAAGCCAGATTTTTTACATGTAAGCCAAGCAGCATATACTCACCTCTAATCCCCAATAATCTTTTTCAGTTTATCCATAAAGATAATGGTATCGTCTACTGTGCGCATTGCACACATGATCGTATTATCTCCTGCGATACAGCCTACCATCTCGTGGAACCCAATAACATCCAGAGCTTCCGCTGCTGCACCTGCCATACCGGATACGGTCTTGAGCACGAGGATATTCTGCGCCATATCCATGGAAATAAAACAATCTCTCAAGATGCGAAGGTATTTTTCACTGAAATCCTTCTGAGTCTGCATCACGGAATAGCACTGACGTCCGCCTTCTCTCTGTACTTTTGTGAGCTTCAGTTCACGTATATCTCGAGAAACGGTTGCCTGTGTTACGTGATAGCCTGCTTCTTTCAGGTAGGAAGCCAGTTCTTCCTGGGTTTCAATCTGATACTTTCCGATCAGTTCCACGATCTTGCTGTGTCTGTCTACTTTCATGTCGAAGATACCCCTTTCTTACGCTTCATACATCTTATGTTTCAAAATATCAAGGAACGACTTGCTGTCCAGTTTTACGACTCTGGTCACCAAGTCGGCTTTCTCGATCTCATAATAATCGCCGCGGTCCAGATTTACCTGTGTATCACCGTCAAAGGATACCATACGATATCCGCGGCTCTTCATCGGGATTCGGATGCGGACTTTGCTGTCCGGTCCCAGAACAATGGTCCTGGATGTCAGTGTATGCGGACAAACCGGTGTCAGAATGATCATTTCTCCATCCGGCTGAGCGATCGGACCTCCGGCAGACAGGTTGTACGCAGTCGAACCGGTCGGAGTCGCCACGATCATACCGTCCGCACTGTATTCCGTTAAAAACTGCCCATCCACATAAAGTTCAAACTTTAAAACGCGCAGTTCACCTTCACGAGTCAGAACAATGTCATTCAGCGCAATGTCTTCCGCGATCACTTCGTCGTTGTGGAACACACGACCGCGAAGCATCATGCGCTCATGGATCTCGTAGCGGTCTTCCAAAAGTGCATCCAGCAGCTCCTTCGGATCTCCGTCTCTTCCCATCTGCGTCAGATAGCCAAGCGTTCCCATGTTGATACCGATGATCGGAATGCCGCTTCCTGCCAGGTCTCTGGCCGCACGGATCAGGGTTCCGTCACCGCCCAGCGTGATGATACACTCTGTCTCCGGCGGAACATCTCCGATGAATGTAAACGGACATCCCTTGGAAAACTCTCCGCTGGATGTTTTGCATGTCGCACCTCGGGATTCCAGGTATTCTGAGATATTCAGTTTCATGTCAACTGCGTCATCTTTTCCCGCATTTACGATGATATAGAAATGTTTCATAT
>JAFOCX010000113.1 GCA_017380975.1 Lachnospiraceae bacterium | reverse complement strand
GCCAGATCTGCAAAGATCAAAAGACCCTTTTCTTTCGCCTCTTTCAGGTATTCCAACAGACCATCTTTTTCCCACTCCGGCATGGAAAATAAGCTGGCAAGAGAAATCGCCTGACATTCTTTCGTGAGAATTTCCAGATTTGGAACATCCGTCTTCGCAAGGGTACTGTGAGCACCCTGTACGGAAAACGTTCTACGCTCGCCATCCTCACTTACCAGCACCATGGCAGTTCCGGTCGCCCAATCTTCTTTCTCTTTGACCAGACTGACATCCACCTGCATTTCCTTCAAGGTGCTGCGCATGATTTTTCCGTTCATATCCTGTCCCACACAGCAAACCAATGCAGGATCCGCACCGAGTTGCGCCATGTATACACTCTGATTGACCGCATCGCCTCCCGGCAGAATACGGATGTCGGAGATTCTCTGCTTTTCTTTCCATTCTTTTCTCTGATCGATCGGATACCCCATGATATCCATGACCGCGGAGCCAATGCACAATACTTTCATTTTAAGCACCTGCCATTCTTCTATCGTCTTCTGTTGAAATCCATCCGCTGTACTACACCGATGATCTGTCCTGACAAAATGACCGTGATCAGTGAGTAGCCAATCCTCGCTAGCGGAATATAACTGATCGACAATCCTAATACAATCAGATCGCTGACCAGGTACACCTTCTCGATCCCCCCTCCGGTCAAATGAGAAATGCTCATGGCCAGAGCATCATCTCCTCCGGGCGCTGCGCCCTGTCTTACGCAGATTCCAACTCCGATACGATGAATAATGCACCAATAATCGCTGCCAAAAACGGCATCTGATACAGTTCCGGCCAAAGCTGCGGAAACTGCTCGCAAATCCAATAGGTGCTGCAGAATCCTGCAGTAGAGATCAGAGAATAAAAGATAAATCCTCCTCCGAGGACTCTCCAGCCCACAAAATAACAGATCATATTTAATATGGCTCCGGACAGAGCCGGAGAGATTTCAAACCACCGTTCCAGCAACAGAGTCAGACCGAGGACTCCGCCCTCGGTCACTCCGGAACAAGCATGTACATGATACAATCCAAATGCCTGGATCGCACTGCCCGCCAGGATCAGCAGACACGCACGACCGCTCAATCGTGTCCTCATAATGCAAACACCAATGCCTGGTAAGGCTGTAATGTGATTCTGACATCTTCGATTTCATAAGTTCCACAATTGTCCAGCAACACTCGCGCCTGTGAAGTCACGTCATCGATCTGCACAGTCCTGCTTACACGATCAAAGTTGCCGATCACAAACAGATCCTGCCCCTCTCCTCGACGGAAATATGCCATAACGTCCTTCTCTTCCACCAAGGCCGGTTCTGTTCTTCCATAAACGATCGTTTCCGCATACTCCGGATCCTTTCGGAGCGCGATCAGCCTCTTATAATAGGAAAAGACACTGTTCTCACGGCTCATCTGTTCTGCAGCGTTGATCCTTTTATATTTCTCATTTACGACCAGCCACGGGGTTCCGCTTGTAAAACCTGCATTCGCAGTATCATCCCACTGGAACGGGGTTCTCGCATTGTCACGGCTGTAATGGCTCACAATTTCCAATGCCTTTTCCTCACTATATCCGACTTCCAGACACCTCTGATATTCTCCGTGCGTACTGCAGTCGTCAATCTCTTCCATGGTCCAGTTATCGTTATTTTCCATACCGATCTCCTGACCCTGGTAGATAAACGGAAGCCCCTTCTGCATGAAATACATGGTCGCCAGAAGCTTCTTTCCTGTCTCATTCTGCGCATGCTTCGGAAGATAATGACTCACACCGCGCGGCTCATCGTGGTTTTCAATGATGTTTGCCAGATAACCACATTTTTCTCCCTGAGCCTGGCTCTCAAAACAGCATCGTTTATAGTCATCCGGTTCCGGAAGTCTGCAGCCAAGCCAACCCAGGATCGATTTTCCTTCCAGCGTCTGTCGAAAATCAAACATCGAGGAGAAATAACCATTTTCCCCGATATAATCTTTCATCTCCTCATCGCTGACGTTAAATACCTCGCCAATGGTCAACGCATCATGCGGGGCAAATGTGCGGTCGCGAAGTTCTCCTAAAAATTCACCAATTCCGCTCGCATGTTTCAAAACCTGATCCATGCTGCTGCGTCCGTCATCACGATCTGCCGGATAACAGGTAAATGGCAGCGGTTTTTTTATATTTACAATTGCATCAATTCGAAATCCGGCCAAACCTTTGTCTAACCACCAATTGACCATCTTGTAGATTTCCTCTCGGAGCTTTGGATTTTCCCAATTCAGATCCGGCTGTTTTTTATGAAAAACGTGAAGATAACACTTGTCCGTTCCGGGGATCGGCTCCCAAACATCATCGCCAAAATATCCACTCCAGTTCGTCGGGAGCTTCCCATCCTTCATATCCTCAATATAAAAGTATTGGCCGTATTCTCCATCCGGATCTTCCAGCGCTTTTTTGAACCACTCATGCTCATCAGAGCAGTGATTTACAACGAGATCCATCAATATCGCAATTCCACGTTTTTTCGCTTCCTCCAGCAAACGGTCCATATCTTCCATCGTTCCAAACTTTGGATCGATCGCATAATAATCTGCAATATCATATCCTTGGTCTGCACACGGAGAAACGTAAACAGGCGAAAGCCAGAGAATCTCAATACCCAGTTCCTGCAAATAATCTAATTTATCAATGATACCCGGAATATCTCCGATTCCGTCTCCATTTGTATCATAAAAACTCTTTGGGTAAATCTGATACGCTGTCTTTCCATGCCACCATTTCTTTTTC
>JAFOCX010000112.1 GCA_017380975.1 Lachnospiraceae bacterium | reverse complement strand
GGTGATTATCCGAAAGATATTGCGATCTTCCCGGATGGAAAACACCTGGCATCGATCAATCACAGCGGAAGTATTTCTTTCTTCCGTATTGATCATGAAAAGAAATTGCTGATCATGTGCGGACGGACGCTTCGTGTCAATGAACCGAACTGTTGTGAGATTGTAAAGATTGGAGAATGATGATGGCAGCAGGATCATCCATTGGTACATTATTTAAAATAACAACGTGGGGAGAGTCCCATGGAAAAGCCATCGGTGTTGTGGTCGATGGCTGTCCGGCAGGACTGGCTCTGAACGAGGAAGATATTCAAAAACTTCTGGACCGCAGAAAGCCGGGACAGAGCAAGTTTACGACCCGGAGAAACGAAGGAGATCAGGTAGAGATCCTTTCCGGCGTTTTTGACGGGAAGACAACGGGAACCACGATTTCCATGATCGTATGGAATCAGGATCAGCGGTCCAGAGATTATTCACAGATCGCGGATTGCTATCGCCCGGGTCATGCAGATTATACATTTGATGAAAAATACGGTTTTCGTGATTACCGCGGCGGCGGACGTTCTTCTGCCCGTGAGACGATCGGCCGCGTGGCAGCCGGTGCGATCGCGGAAAAGTTTCTGGAAGAACTGGGAATTCGGTTTACAACGTATACCAGAGCCATTGGCCCGGTGGAGATCGACGCAGACCGTATGGATACGGCCGAATTAAACAATAACAAGCTTTGCATGCCGGATGCAGAGGCGGCAAAAAAGGCGGAAGCATATCTGGAAGAGAAAATGGCAGAGCAGGATTCCGTCGGCGGTGTAGTGGAATGTGTGGTCTCCGGACTTCCGAAAGGACTGGGAGAACCGGTTTTTGAGAAACTGGATGCCAATCTGGCAAAAGCAATGGTATCCATCGGTGCGGTTAAGGGATTTGAGATCGGTGCCGGGTTTGATGCAGCAAAGTCCTGTGGATCCGGTAATAACGATGTGTTCCGTATGAAGGGCGGACAGGTAGAAAAAGCAACCAACCATTCAGGCGGCGTCCTTGGAGGGATCAGTGACGGAAGTGATCTGATCTTCCGCACAGCATTTAAGCCGACTCCGTCCATTGCAAGAACTCAGCCGACCGTCAATCGTTTCGGAGAAGAGATTGACCTTGAAATTCATGGACGTCATGATCCGGTTGTAGTGCCGAGGGCAGTTGTAGTGGTGGAAGCAATGGCGGCGATCACGATCATGGATCAGTTATTGCTTGCAATGACATCCAGAATGGACCGGATCGTGGATTTCTGGAAAAAGTAGTCCGCGGATTTAAAATGTGCAGTACCCGGAGTTTTCAGACGGGACTCCGGTAAAACATCTATAAAATATTAAAAACTATCAGGGGAGGATGCTCATCATGAAAATTGCAATCGGTAACGATCACGCAGCAGTAGAACTGAAATTTATCATTAAGGAACATTTAGAGGCAAAGGGCCATGAAGTACTGAACGTAGGTGCGAATACAACAGAAAGCGTAGACTACCCGGCAATCGGTGAAAACGTTGGCCGTATGGTAGCTTCCGGCGAAGCTGAGATCGGTGTTCTGATCTGCGGTACCGGCGTTGGTATTTCCATCGCAGCAAACAAAGTGAAAGGCGTTCGTGCATGCGTATGCAGCGAGCCGTACACAGCAAAACTGTCCAAGATGCATAACAACTCCAACATCATCGCATTCGGCGCAAGAGTAGTAGGCAGCGAGATGGCGAAGATGATCGTGGATACATGGATGGAGACAGAGTACGAAGGCGGAAGACACCAGAGACGCGTGGATCTGCTGGATGCGATTGAAGGCTAAAAATCAGACAGGATATAGGAAAAGGCTCTGGGCAGTTATGTGCTCAGAGCCTTTTTGCATGCAGTTTATGAATATTTTTTATAATGCGATCGTAACAAAGATATCATAGATCGCGCGGATCGCATCTTCAAAATCCTCATCATGGACACCAATGATGATATTTAACTCACTGGATCCCTGATCGATCATGCGGACGTTGATACGTGCATGGGACAGGGCTGCGAAGATCCTTGCCGCAGTACCGCGATTGGATTTCATGCCGCGGCCTACTACGGCGATCAGTGCCAGGTCAGATTCCAGATCGATAAAGTCCGGATGGACAGCACGCTGGATACCGGCTACCACCGCCTGTTCATTTGCTTCAAATTCATCCTGATGAACCAGTACAGACATGGTATCGATACCGGACGGCATATGCTCAAAAGGAATTCCGTGGCGTTCAAAGACTTCCAGAACCTTACGGCCGAATCCGACTTCTGTATTCATCATGGCTTTATCGATGATGACAGAGCAGAAGCCTTTCTTTCCGGCAATACCGGTGATCGTATACGGTGTTTTGCGGGTTGTGCTTTCAACGATCAAAGTACCCGGGTCATCAGGGTTGTTTGTATTTCGGATATTGATCGGGATGCCTTCTTTGCGTACCGGGAAGATCGCATCTTCGTGAAGAACACCGGCACCCATGTAGGAAAGCTCTCGAAGTTCACGATAGGTGATCGTGCCGATCTGAGCCGGATTTTTAACAATACGCG
>JAFOCX010000111.1 GCA_017380975.1 Lachnospiraceae bacterium | reverse complement strand
TTTGCGGAGAATACGCCGTTTGCGTTCTCGCCCGGGATACCCATGAACTTCGGAAGACCTGCACCGGAACCAATAAAGATTGCCTCAAAGCCTTCTTCGTCCATTAACTCATCAACTGTCACGGATTTACCGATGATTACGTTTGTCTCGATCTTAACACCGAGTTTTCTAACGTTCTCGATCTCCGGCTGAACAACTTTCTGCTTCGGAAGACGGAACTCCGGAATACCGTAAGTAAGAACACCGCCCGGCTCATGAAGCGCCTCGAAAATCGTTACATCATAACCTAATTTTGCAAGGTCACCTGCACATGTAAGACCAGCAGGACCGGAACCGATCACAGCAACCTTTTTATTTAACTTCACTTCTGCGGCCTTCGGAACGAATCCGTTCTCTCTGGACCAGTCAGCAACGAAACGCTCTAATTTACCGATGGAAATTGCTTCACCTTTGATACCGCGGATACATTTACCCTCACACTGGCTCTCCTGCGGACATACACGGCCGCATACTGCCGGAAGTGCGGAAGACTTTGCAATAATGTTTGCAGCTTCTTCGTAGTTGTTTTCTTTGATCGCGCCGATGAATCCCGGGATATTGATCTTAACCGGACATCCTTCTACACATTTTGCATTTTTACATCCTAAGCAGCGGCCAGCCTCAGCAACTGCTTCTTCTTCATTATAACCATAACAAACTTCTTCAAAGTTTGTTGCACGAACCTTCGGATCCTGCTCTCTTACCGGTACTTTTTTCATAACGTCCATGTCGATACCTCCCAATTAGTCGTTGCAGTTGCCGCAACCGCCGTGATGAGTGTTGCCCTCACGAAGTTTTAAGATTGCACGGCCTTCTTCTGTCTTATACATCTGCTGACGTTTCATAGCTTCGTCGAAGTTGATCAGATGACCGTCAAATTCCGGACCATCTACACATGCAAACTTCACTTTATCGCCAACTGTTACACGACATGCACCACACATACCTGTACCGTCTACCATGATCGGGTTTAAGCTTACGATTGTCGGGATCTCAAGCTCTTTTGTAAGGAGACATACAAATTTCATCATGATCATCGGACCGATCGCTACGCAGACATCGTATTTCTTGCCTTCCACATTTACAAGATCTTTGATCACATCTGTAACCATACCTTTTCTCACATAAGAACCATCGTCTGTTGTGATGTAAAGGTTGCCTGCCACTGCCTTCATCTCCTCTTCAAGGATCAGAAGATCTTTATTTTTCGCACCAACAATAACGTCTACATCAATGCCATGCTCGTGGAGCCATTTTACCTGCGGATAAACCGGTGCTGTACCAACACCGCCTGCTACGAAGAGCATCTTTTTATTCTTTAAGGACTCGATATCTTCATGTACGAACTCAGACGGATTTCCTAACGGTCCTACAAAATCATGGAACGCATCGCCTGCCTTTAAGTCAGCCATACGCTCTGTGGAACCGCCAACGATCTGGAATACGATCGTAACTGTGCCCTCTTCTCTGTTGTAATCGCAAATAGTAAGCGGGATTCTCTCACCAACCTCATCGATCTTTACGATGATGAACTCACCCGGCTGACAGTTTTTTGCAACTCGCGGAGCTTTTACTACCATAAGATAAATCTTTTCCGCAAGCTTCTCTGCTTTTAAAATCGGATACATAATTCCTAACCTCCTATATATCAATGAACTTCTGTAATTTTCGTCTCACCGTTCATTTCACTAACGAATAGTTTATCATTTCTTTACCGTGTTAGCAAGAAAAACTTGGTAATTAATCCATTTTTCTTCTTATTTACGCTCGTACTGGCGGTATTCATAGCAAAGATCGAAATAAGTCTGCTCGTCACTTACAGCCGTCACATGCCAGTCCGGATCCTTTTCAAGATTCGGGAAATGAGTATCTGCCAGATACTCATAATCGATCCATGTCACATGTGCCACATCACAATACGGAAGGAACTGCTTGTAAATCGTTTCACCACCGATAATATATACGTTTTCAGAAGGAAACTGTTTTAAGAACTCTAATGTTTCTTCCACACTGTGAAATACTTCGCAGCCTTTTTTTGTATAATTTTCATTCTTTGTCAGTACCACGTTGGTACGTCCGTGAAGCGGCTGACCGCCCGGTAAACTTTCCAGTGTCTTTCTTCCCATTACGATCACCTTGCCCATCGTCTCATCGCGGAACATCTTCTGATCTGCAGGAATTCTCACAAGAAGATTTCCCTTATTTCCGATTGCCCAGTTTTTATCTACCGCTACGATTAAATTCATCTGATTTCCTCCATACATTCTTTCTCAATTATATTTAAAGTCGCCGCCGCATTCAGCAGAAACGCAAAAGACGGCTGTTCACTCTCACTGACCATATTGTCATGATAGCGGGCCTTCATCGCCATCATCTGTTCCTCTCTCGTTTCATATGTCTGAATGATCTCGACGATCTCTTGTTTTGTTTCTTCCAGTTTCCGCTTTAAAAAATCCCAGATCTTGTCCATGTCTCTGTCAGAACTGATTCCCCTGTGAGAAATGAACAGGCGTTTTGCGCCAAGGCTGCGGAGCTTTTCAACTGCATCCAGTGACATCTGATATCCTACCAGATAGCATGGCATATACCACTCACCTTTGAACACACCGATTGTTTCGCTAGCCATCAGTACATCATCATTCACCAGATAGGATACGGAGCATTTGGTATGTCCCAGTGTTTCAAACACCTGAATCTTCGTGTCACCAACCCGGATCACATCACTTTCCCTGACTGTCCGGTCGATCCTGATCAAAGAATCCTCATACTGAGGAAGTTCTATCCCTGCACCCTTCGCTGCATCAGAGCTGAGTTTTTTCATCGTTTCCCTAACAGAAGGCTTTTCCAGGATTTTTGCGGCATATTCACTACCGTAAACAACGGCATCCGGCCATTCTTTCTTAATAAAAGGAAGACCCGCCACGTGATCATAATGAGAATGAGACAGTATCACTGCGTGCA
>JAFOCX010000015.1 GCA_017380975.1 Lachnospiraceae bacterium | reverse complement strand
GCTCAGAGGCGTGAATCTGGAAGTGCCGAAGAACAGCATTTTTGCCTTACTGGGTGGCAACGGCACCGGAAAATCCACAACCTTAAAGGCCATTGCTGGGATTTGCCGCCCTTATCGGGGAAAGGTTGTAACCTAAATACACTCTTTATTTATAGAATGCACAGAATGCCTTGTATGTATTATATACATCAAGCTTGGAAGCAAGCTCGAACGGAGCATGCATGGAAAGGATCGGCACACCAAGGTCTACAACGTCCACATCCATGTGAGCAACGAGGAGAGCGATTGTTCCGCCGCCGCCTACGTCAACAGCGCCGAGTTCGCCTGTCTGCCAGTAAACGCCTTCTGCATCCATCATGTTGATCACTTTTGTCATTGTCTCTGCGCTTGCATCGTTGGAGCCGGACTTACCTCTTGCGCCTGTGTACTTTGTAAGTACGCAGCCCTTGTGGATGTAGCTGGAGTTTCTCTCTTCGTATACGGAAGACCATGTCGGATCGTAAGCTGCATTTACGTCAGAAGATAAGCAAAGGGAGTTGCGAAGTGTCTTTCTGAGGTTCGCATTGCCCTGGTTAGCACAGATATCCTCTACAATGTGAAGAACGAAATCGGAGTTGAGACCTGTATTACCAACGGAACCGATCTCCTCTTTGTCTGCAAGGATTGTAAGAGTTGTGCGAGCCGGCATCTTTGTTTCCATATCAGCCATAAGAGCTGTATATGCACAAACTCTGTCGTCCTGGCCGTATGCGCCGATGAGACCTCTGTCAAGACCAACGTCTTTTGCTTTGTAAGCCGGTACCATTTCGATCTCAGCGCGTGTGAAATCTTTCTCTGTGATACCGTACTTTTCATTTAACAGCTTCATAGCAAGTAATTTTACCGGCTGTTTTACTTTATCTTCTTCGTCTTCGCTCATGAACGGGATGGAACCGATGATGATGTTTAATTCCTCACCTTTTACGCCTTCGCCGAGTTTTCTGCTGTTCTGGTCAGCAGCAAGGTGCGGAAGAAGGTCTGTGATGCAGAATACCGGATCGTTTTCGTCTTCACCGATCACGATGTCAACCATCTCACCTGTCTTTAAACCAACAGTGCCGTGCATTGCAAGCGGAACTGTTGTCCACTGATATTTACGAACGCCGCCGTAGTAGTGCGGTTTTAAGTATGCGATATCGCCTTTTTCGAATAACGGGTTCGGTTTTAAGTCAAGTCTCGGAGAATCGATGTGAGCACCGTTCATACGGATACCTTCCTCCGGGCTTAATGTACCGAATGTTGCAGCAACGAGAGCTTTGCCTCTGTTGTTCCAGAATACTTTATCGCCTGCTTTGTAAGCTACGTTCTCATCGAACTCTGTGTAGCCTGCTGCTGTTAACATCTTGATTGCTTCTGTTACGCACTCACGCTCTGTCTTACCAGCGTCAAGGAATTTCTTGTAGCCTTCACAGAATGCGTGTGCTGCTTCTAACTGTGCCGGAGCCTCTTTTGCAATATGCGGAGTCTCCCATAACAGTGCTTTCTCTAAATCTTTACCACTCATTGTTACCCTCTCCTTTTGTAAATAAATATATCATTTATCAGGAACTTTTCGGACATAGGTCCGATTACCTCCCCTGTACGGGTCAAATTATTTTGTAAATAACTCCTGACTGTCCAGCATCAATGTGAACGGTCCGTCATTTACTAAGGAAATCTTCATATCTGCACCGAAAATACCATGTTCAACCTTCTCAACATGGGTCTTGCAGCGCTCCATGAAATATTCGTAGAGGCGGTTTGCCTCCGCCGGAGCTCCGGCTTTTACGAAGCTCGGTCTGTTTCCTTTGCGGCAGTCTGCGTAAAGTGTGAACTGGCTTACCACCAGAACCTCTCCGCCTACATCTGCCAGGGAAAGATTGGTCTTTCCGTTCTCGTCTTCAAAAATACGCAGTTTGCATATCTTGTCTGCCAGCTTGTCAGCCACTGCTTCATTATCTTCATCAGATACACCCAAAAGGATGAAAAATCCCTTTCCGATGGAACCGACCACTTCGCCATCCACACGTACGGTCGCTTCTATTACTCTCTGAAGTACTGCTCTCATTTAAGTTTCCTCCGTGTTGTCTGTTCTCTCATCCGAATACTCTGTGATCGCCTGGTTCAGAGAATACATCTTAGCATCCAGCATGTGGACCATATCTGCACAGTCCTTCAGTTCAGCCTCAATGTAGTCCGGCGCATGGCCCTCAAACTTGTATGCGATCTTGTGCTCCAGAGACGCCCAGAAATCCATGGCGATGGTACGGATCTGGATCTCTACCTTCGTCTCGATCTTCCCGTCGCTGAGGTAGACCGGGATCGTCACCACCATGTGATAACTCTTATAGCCGTTTGCCTTCGGATTTTTAATATAGTCCTTCACATAAAGGACGGTAATATCTGCCTGCTTTGCGATCATGTCCGCGATCGGGTAAATATCCGACATGAAAGAGCAAATGATGCGGATTCCCGCAATGTCATTGACATGCTCCACCATGTTCTCAATATCAACTTCCCTGCCCTTGCTTTTCAGCTTTTTCACAATGCTCTGCGGCGTTTTCAGCCTGGAAGTCACATGCTCGATCGGATTATAATTGTAAAGCTGGATAAATTCATTGTTCAGGATCTCGATCTTCGTATTGATCGATTTCAGCGCTGAACTATATAAGAACATGGTCGATTTCCACTGATCGACCTGATCCTTATTTCCATTGCGATTTGCCAATGCACTGTCTCCTCTCATGCACAGGAACAACACCTGCAGTCATACCCGAGGCAGCTGCATCACATCACGTCTGTCTGACTTAGAATTTCAGACCCTTCAGAAGTGCGCCAAGTCCTGTGCTTGCCTGACCCTCTTCCTTATAATCATATGTCTCGTGGGACTCTGCCTCTGCCTGCTCCTCGATCAGTTCTTTCATGCTGAGGCTGATCTTATTGTTCGCCGTGGAGATGATCTTCACCGTTACTTCCTGTCCCTCTTTCAGTACCGCACCCGGATGTTTGATCCTCTGTGTGCTGATCTGGGAAATATGAAGAAGTCCTGTCAGACCGTTCTCGAGCGCAACAAACGCACCGTAGTCTTTTAATGTCTCTACCGTACCGTTCATCACAGCGCCAACTTCACACTTGGCGATCTTCTTGTTGGTCTCAGCCTGTTTCTTCTCTCTTGCTGCCTCACGTCCGGATAAAACAAGACGACGATTTTCTTCATCTGCGGTAATAACGGTAGCCTCGATGGTCTTGCCATTCCACTCAGCCAGTTCTTCCACATACTCATCAGAAAGACGGGACGCCGGAATAAATCCGCGAATGCCCTCCAGGTACGCGATCGCACCTGCGTTTACCACTTCCTGGATCTTTACCTTCACAATTGTGCGGTCTTCCATCATCTGTCTTAATTTATCCCACGCTAAAATTGCGTTTGCCTCTTTTTTAGAAAGAACCATATTGCCTTCGCCGTCATTGGTTGCAAGTACGGTTGCTGTGATCTCATCGCCCGGATGGATCGCTTCCATCATATTAAAATCCGGATCTTCGCTCAGGTCTGCCTTGCGGATCACACCGTCACAGTAGGACTTTAAGTCCACAAGAACTGCGTCCTCTGTTACATCGATGACAGTACCTGTCACCACGTCGCCTACTCTGATCTTCTTCAGGGTTGCCTCAAGCTCATCCATCAAATCTGCCATTGTCTGCATGCTGTTACCTCTTTCTGCTGCCGGTTCTCCGGCAAAATGTCGCTACTTCTATTTAACCATATTCCGAACAATATTTCCACCCTTTTATTTTCATTCGAACACTTCTGGTCTTCTGCCCCGGAATATGATATGATAGCTCAAAAGGAGCTGATACAATGAAAGATTTTGTAGATTTACATACTCACACCATCGCCAGCGGCCACGCATATGGTACAATTTCCGAGATGATCCACGCAGCCGCCCTCAAAGAACTTCCGGTCTTTGGAATCAGTGATCATGCACCGTCCATGCGGGGAACCATGGATGAAGTTTACTTCTGGTGCTTTAAGACCATTCCGAGATACGTGGAAGGCGTCCGCGTTCTCTTTGGATGTGAGTTAAATATCATGGACTACAAAGGAACCATCGATTTATCTGAAAAAGCATTAAAACGACTGGACTATACCATCGCCAGCCTCCACGATCTCTGTCTGCCGTTCGGCACACGCGAAGAAAATACCTCTGCGATCCTTGGAGCGATGGAAAATCCTTATGTAAAGATCATTGGACATCCGGACGACAGCCGCTATCCGCTTGATCTGGAAGCGGTCGTACGCGGTGCAAAAACCCATGGCAAACTGCTGGAGATCAACAACTCCTCTCTGGCACCTGACAGCAGTCGATCCGGCGCACGTGAAAACGATCTGATCATTCTGGAGCACTGCAAACACTACGAAGTTCCGGTCCTCATGGGCAGTGACGCGCATTTTATGCACAATGTCGGCAACCATGAATCTTCTATCGCCGTCATCCGCGAAGCCGGATTCCCGGAAGATCTTGTGGCAAACTATTCTCTGGATCTGCTTGCAAAGTATATCCCGGCAGTGAAAGATTAATACGTACGAAAAAATGGCTGTAAAGCATCTGTTGCTTCACAGCCATTTGTCATGTCGTAAACTATTTCAGTAATTCCGCCACTTGTTTCCAGAGCTTTGCAAGATCTGCCTGATCTTTTAAGCGGTTGTTCTGGATACGGATAATATTTTCCAAAGCCGCATTGGCTCCCTCTGCATTGCACTTTTCGTCGCAAGTCTTCTTTGCCAGAAGATATGGATCCATACTCTCTGCCTTCTTTGCCTGCTCGGCTTTCAATGCATCGATCTTTGCAACGATCTTTTTTGCCTCTCTCGGCTGCTTTTCAGCCTCCAGCCAGGTTACCAGATAGGTGGTCAGTTCTGCATTGCTCTTGTCCAGTGCAATACTTCCCTTTAACATCTCGATATATTTTTCTGAAATCGCTTCTTCGTACTTTGCCTTCTCTTCTTCTGTCGGATTTGCGAAACCTACCAGTGGTGTGCAGAACAGACAGAATACTAAACTGACGATAAACATGAGCCTCTTCATCTCTGTATCCTCCTTCGTATCTATCACATT
>JAFOCX010000110.1 GCA_017380975.1 Lachnospiraceae bacterium | reverse complement strand
GTGTTTCTTCAAACCTGTTAAGATTTCAACTGCCTCATCCACTCCCGGCTCTTTGATCTCTACATTTTGGAAACGTCTTACCAGGCTCTTACTCTTTTCAAAATGCTTTTTGTATTCCTCATATGTCGTTGCACCGATAAATCGAACGCGTCCCTCTGCCAGATACGGTTTCAGCATATTGGAAACATCCAGACTTCCTCCGCTTACCGCGCCTGCTCCGACAATATTGTGAATCTCATCAATATAAACAATCGGTTTCTCTTCCGTACATATACCATCCATGATCATTCGGAAGCGCTTCTCAAAATCACCGCGATACTGGGTGCCTGCCAGCAGACTTCCCATATCAAGAGAATATATTTTCGCACCTTTCAGCGGATCCGGAACCTTTCCGTCATTTAAAAGCTTTGCAAGACCATACACGATGGCTGTTTTTCCGACGCCCGGTTCTCCAAGATGAAGAGGGTTATTTTTCTCTTTTCTGCAAAGAATCTGCATAGTGCGTTCCAATTCCTCATCTCGACCGATCAGCGGATTGACACCTTCTAACGACTCATTCAGACATGTTACATAGCTTCTCCAGCGTTCCTGACGCGGTTGATCTTCCGCATGTTCAGAGTCTTGCGGAACTTCGTCAAACACACCTTCTTCGATCCTTGTTTTTCTGTCCTCGCGTTTTTTATGGACTTTCGCTTTCGCCTCTGCTGCCATTTCCTGATAAATGATCGTCAATTCCTGAAGCAGCTCGATCTTGCATACTCCCTGAACCTCCATATAATAGACAGCATAACTTTCTTCCAGGAAAAAGAATCCATTTACCAGATGTGTCAGTTCGATCACACCCTTTCCACTGTTCTCTGCTGTCTCCTGCGCCTGAAACATGATCGTCTCAAATCCTTCTGTGATAAGAGGCTGAACATTTTCCTCCATCTGTTCGATATTCTCATTTAAATATCCCTTCAGATTATCACGAAGCAGTTCAATCTCACCGCCACAGTTTTCAAACGCTTCACGGAAGGTTCGACATCCTGCGATCATGTACAAGAGGAGTTCCGGTGTAATGTATTCATAACATTCTTTTGCCGCAGCCGCAAAAGTTCCGTTTAATACGTCTGCAACTTCTTTTGTTACACGCATATCCTATACCTCCCTGACGCTCAGTCGAAACGGATAGCCTTCTTCTGCTGCCAATGCCGCTGCCATTCTCTGTTTCGAAATTGCCACATCATAAGAGTAGCTGCCGACTGCCGCTTCTCCTTCTCTGTGGACCTTCATCATCAAAATATTCGCTTCCGCCTCATTTTTATGGAATATACTCATTAAAATATCCACCACAAAATCCATCGGCGTATAATCATCATTATGCATGATCACCTGATAACGTTTCGGTTCCCGAATCCGTGATCTGGTCTTCTCACTCATTTCACCACGAACTGCCATAATCCATCCCTTTAACTCTATCATAATTTTATTTTAAATACACATTCTTTATAAGTATACTTGATTTTGAAGCAAAAAAATAGCCCCAATCTGCATGTGCTTTTCATTGCTTTTAAAAACATAGTCTTGTATAATATAGTCAGAAATTCAAATACATAAACTCAGGGGGAATGTTTTTATGCAGTTTAATCAGGAACGAGTTTTAGAAAGACTCTTCAAGATGATCAAAATTGACAGTGTTACGAAAAGCGAAGGAAACATGACCGATTTCCTTCAGAAATATTTTGAAGACCTTGGATACGAAGTATACCGTGACGAAGCAGGTAAAGCAATCGGCGGCGACCACGCAGGCAACCTTTTACTTCACATCCCGGGAACAATCGAGGGTGAAGCAATCTGCTTAAATGCTCATCAGGATACAGTTGAGCCGGGTATCGGCATCGAGCCGATCTTCGAAAACGGTAAAGTAAGAAGTGCAGGCAACACAATCCTTGCAGCTGACGACAAATCCGGTATCGCTATGATGATGGAAATCCACGATGTTCTGAAAGAAACAGGCATTCCGCACAGAGACCTCTGGTTCCTCTTTACAATCGCTGAAGAAAACGGTCTTCTTGGTTCCAAGAACTTTGATTACGAGAAACTTCCGGCTAAGAACATCTTGGCACTTGATGCAGCAGGTTATCTTGGTGACATGCTCATCTCCGGTGCAGGTAAAGATGATCTGAAAGCAACATTCTACGGAAAGATGGCTCACGGCGGTATTGAACCGGAGAAAGGCATCAGCTCCATCGCAATGTTAGCAAATGCGATCGACCGTGTAAAATTCGGTCGTATCGATCCGGAGACAACATCCAACCTCGGTATTATTGAGGGTGGTATCGCAAACAACATCGTATGTGATAAGGCATCCTTCACATGTGAAGTTCGTTCCCATTCCGCAAGCCAGATCACAGAACAGATCGAACTGATCTCCAAGGCTTGCTACGATGCAGCAGAACAGTTTGGCGGTAAAGTTGAAGTTGAAGTTGACCACTTCTGCCCGCCGCACAAACCGGATCTGGAAGGTTACCTTACAAAAGCAATGCACAAAGCACTTGAATTAGAAGGTATCACTCCGGTATACAAAGTAAGCAACGGCGCCGGCGACGCAAACATCTTCTCCGGTCACGGCTTCAACTGCACAAACATCACAACCGGTATGTTCGCTGTACATACAACAGATGAATATCTCGATATGGATGTATTCGCGCAGGCATTCAATGTTGTATGGAGAATCATCACAGACGATCTGAACTAATCAGATAACCATTCTATAATAAAAAGACCATCATCTCATGTTCTGATCCATATGATCATAACACGGATGGCGGTCTTTTTATTTGCTAACCATTATTTTCCAATTTATCAAGCATATCCCATACACCAAGCATATACATCACACCCAAAGCCCGGTCATATAATCCATATCCCGGACGGACATTGCCCGGTTTCTCATCCCAGAGGTGACGTCCGTGGTCCGGACGAATATAGCCCTCATATCCACAGTCATGATAAGCCTTCAAAATATCTAAAATTCTTGTATCACCATCACAATCGCGGTGACTTGCTTCCTGGAAATCACCATTCTCAAAATGTTTCACATTACGAATGTGCGCAAATGCAATACGGTTACAGTATTTGCGAATAATCACAGCCACATCATTGTTTGCATCAGCATTTAAACTTCCGGAGCAAAGTGTCAGGCAGTTATATTCATCATCCACCATGGCCAAAAATCGTTCAATATTCTCCGCATTGGTCAGAAGTCTCGGTAATCCGAAAATATCCCACGGCGGATCATCCATATGGATTGCCATCTTAATGTCACATTCGCGGCATGTCGGAATGATCGCTTCAAGGAAATATTTTAAATTTCCCCATAACTGTTCCTTCGTCACATGGGCGTAGGCTGCAAATAGTTCATCTAATCTTGCCAGTCGTTCCGGCTCCCAGCCCGGAAATGTCATGCCTCCCAGATTGGATAAGATATATTCCGCCATTTCTTTCGGATTTTCTTTGATACGACTCTTTTCATAATAAAGTGCCGTAGAACCATCTCCTACCGGATGAAACAGATCTGTACGAGTCCAGTCAAAGATCGGCATGAAATTATAACAGATAACTTTTACTCCGAATTTGGAGAGATTTTTAATTGTCTGCTTATAATTTTCAATATAACGATCTCTAGTCGGAAGTCCGATCTTGATATCATCGTGCACATTTACAGACTCAACCACATCCATATTGAATCCATAAACATCCAGCTGCTTCTGAACCTCTGCGATTTCGTCTATTTCCCAGACCTCACCCGGCATTTTATCGTGCAGTGCCCAAACGATGCTGGTAACACCCGGAATCTGTTTGATGTCCGAAAGAGAAATCTTATCGTTCCCTTCTCCATACCAGCGCCATCCCATCTGCATTGGCATACTGTGAACCTCCTGATTATTTTCAAATTATCTCTGTACGCGGGCACCTGCTCCGCCCATGATCGCTTCTACTTCTTTCTTAGAAGCCATGGTTGTATCGCCCGGTGTTGTCATTGCAAGTGCTCCGTGAGCTGCGCCATAATTTACTGCAATTTCAGCATCGCCGGTTGTCATAAGACCATAGATCAATCCGGATGCAAAGGAATCACCGCCGCCCACACGATCCATGATCTCAAGATTTTTATAATCTTTTGCTTTATAAATCTCTCCGCCGGCCCAGCAAAGCGCACTCCAATCATTTACCGTTGCTGTCTTTACTTCTCGAAGAGTTGTTGCAACCGCTTTAAAGTTCGGGTACGTTTCAACTGCCTTATTGATCATCTTTTTGTATCCGTCAATGTTCAGTTCTTTTAAATTTTCATCATTGCCCTCAATCTCAAATCCAAGACATGCAGTAAAATCTTCTTCGTTTCCGATCATAACATCTACGTACTTTGCGATTTCCTTGTTCACTTCCTGCGCCTTAGCCAAACCTCCAATTCCGCTCCACATAGACGGACGATAATTAAGATCATAGGACACAATCGTTCCATATTTTTTCGCTGTTTTGATCGCCGCAAGAATTGTCTCACATGACTGCTCTGACAATGCTGCGTAAATGCCACCTGTGTGAAGCCAGCGTACTCCCAAAGTGCCAAAAATATATTCAAAATCGAAATCTTCCGGAGTTGCTTTGGAAATTGCAGTATTCGCACGATCAGAACATCCAACTGCGCCGCGGATACCAAAACCACGCTCAGTAAAATTTAATCCATTGCGGCAGACTCTTCCAATGCCGTCCGTTTTCATCCATTTGATAAGAGACGTGTCGACACCTCCCTGAAGAATGAAATCTTCCATTAACATACCAACTTCATTATCAGCAAACGCTGTTATAACTGCAGTTTTAAGTCCGAAACATCTTCTGAGACCTCGAACAACGTTGTATTCTCCGCCACCTTCCCATGCTCGGAAACTGCGCGCTGTACGAATCCTGCCCTCACCCGGATCAAGACGAAGCATAACCTCTCCTAAAGAAACCGCATCATACGTGCACTCATTCGCCGGTTTTAAATTCAAATTCATATTATTTCCTCCTACTTTCTCATTTGCCAAAATTTGTCTATGATCTTTTATAAATGAAATCCAAAATATCTTACCGCATTATTATAAGAAATACCTTTCACGATTTTCTCCAGCCTTTTATCGTCCGCCGGATATTCTCCATTCTCCACCCAGCCACCGATCAATTCACACAAAATACGGCGAAAGTACTCATGTCTGGTGTAGGATAAAAAACTTCTTGAATCCGTGAGCATACCAATAAAGTTGCCAAGCAGTCCCTGATTTGCAAGAGAAATCATCTGTTCCTGCATCCCGGTCTTGTTGTCATTGAACCACCATGCGGATCCCTGCTGGATCTTACCGATCGCAGAAGAATCCTGAAAACAGCCGATAATGGTTCCGATAGCTGCATTATCTTCCGGGTTTAAAGAATAAAGAATCGTTTTCGGAAGT
Source organism: Lachnospiraceae bacterium (assembly GCA_017380975.1). Classification (GTDB taxonomy): domain Bacteria; phylum Bacillota; class Clostridia; order Lachnospirales; family Lachnospiraceae; genus Pilosibacter. Next base: position 504 of record JAFOCX010000110.1, on the reverse strand, counting down.
TCACCTGTAATCGCAAGCGCATTTAGAAAGTCTGCCATCTGTTCACTCGGTGTGTAATTTCTGATACAATCCACACCTGCATCTGCACCGATTTCCTGTGCCAATCTCCGATTATTATCACGTTTTACACCAAAATGAAGCTGCATGACCCAATTCTTTTTCGCATACTCTCTTCCCATTTCTAACATAAAAGCGGTTTCGAATTTTTTCTTTTCTGTAAAACTCGGAAGCTTTCCCGCAAGCCTATTCGTAAAAATTGTATTTACCTCTTCTCTGGCTGCAGGCTCATACATCACATAATCCAGACTATGGTCAGAGATCATACATCCATTTTCGACAAAGAATTCCATCCTTGTTTTTAATGCACGGATCAAAGAATCAAAATCTTCCACTTGCACGCCGCTCACTGCACTCAATTTAGCAATATATTCCGGATAATCCTCTTTTGAAAGATTCATTGCCCGTTCCGGTCTCCACGTCGGAAGAACCTGACATTGCAGCGTT
>JAFOCX010000109.1 GCA_017380975.1 Lachnospiraceae bacterium | reverse complement strand
GTCCGGACAGTTTATCCACGGATGCTTTTTCATTTTCCCACTGGGCTTTCTGAGATGCAAAGGTATCATGAAGCTCTGCCAGTTCTTTCTGAAGATCTGCCAGACGTTCCTGGCTGAGACGGTCAGTCTCTTTCTTTAATGCAGCTTCCTCGATCTCCATCTGCATGATCTTTCTGGACAATTCATCCAGTTCTGTCGGCATGGAATCCAGCTCTGTCTTGATCATGGCACAAGCTTCGTCCACCAGATCAATGGCCTTGTCCGGAAGGAATCGGTCACTGATATAACGATTGGAAAGGACGGCTGCGCTTACCAGTGCAGAATCCGTAATCTTCACGCCGTGATAAACCTCATAGCGGTCTTTCAATCCTCGAAGAATGGAAATCGTATCCTCCACCGTCGGCTCATCGACAAGAACCGGCTGGAAACGACGCTCCAGCGCCGGATCCTTCTCAATGTATTTGCGGTACTCATCCAGCGTTGTTGCACCGATACAGTGCAGTTCACCGCGGGCAAGCATCGGCTTTAACATATTTCCCGCATCCATGGCTCCATCGGACTTGCCTGCACCAACGATCGTATGAAGCTCATCAATGAACAGAATGATCTGTCCGTCGCTCTTTTTCACTTCATCCAGAACCGCTTTCAGACGCTCTTCAAACTCTCCGCGGTATTTGGCTCCGGCCACAAGAGCACCCATATCTAATGAGAACAATTTCTTATCTTTTAAGCCTTCCGGAACATCGCCGCGGACAATTCTCTGGGCAAGACCCTCGACAACCGCCGTTTTACCGACACCCGGTTCACCGATCAGCACCGGATTATTTTTCGTTTTTCTGGAAAGAATACGTACCACATTGCGGATCTCTGCATCACGTCCGATGACCGGATCCAGCTTCTGTTCTCTGGCACGCTCCACCAGATCTGCACCATATTTATTTAACGTATCGTAAGTTGCCTCCGGATTGTCGCTAACCACTCTCTGATTTCCTCTCACGGTTGAAAGTGCCTGCAGAAAACGATTGCGGTCAATGCCGTAATTCTTGAACAGGTCTTTTAATGCTTTGTTCGCTTCCTTCATCAGGCAGAGAAACAGATGCTCCACGGAAACATACTCGTCTCCCATGGCTTTCGCCTCATCCTCTGCGTTGATCAAAACTTTATTCAGATCATTGTTGATGTAGATCTGTCCGCTTCCGGACACCTTCGGAAGCTTATTGATCAGCTGTTCGGCCTCGTTTTTAAATCGATCTCCGGAAATCTCCATTTTTGTGATCAGTTTTAAGATCAGGCTGTCCTCCAGCTGAAGAAGACTTGCCAGCAAGTGCTCCTGACCAACCTGCTGATTTCCAAATTCATATGCCAGTTTCTCACATCCCTGCACTGCCTGAATGGATTTCTGGGTAAACTTATTAATATTCATAATCATAATCCTCCTATAACATTGGATAGAAATGGTCATTTGTTCTAGAAGAACTATAGCACTAGTTGTTAGCACTGTCAAGCACCGAGTGCTAATTTTATATTTTCTTAAGATTCTTCTAAAAAATAAAACGACTGGCTGCTCTGCATGAGCTGCCAGTCATGTTTTCGTCATATATTACTTTTCTGCTAAAAATGCAATGATCTCCTGCTTCTCCGGCATCACTTTTAATGCCCCTCTTCTGGTGGTGATTAAAGAAGCTCCCGCATTGGCAAATGTCAGCATCTCCGCCAGCTGCTCTTCTGTCAGGTTCTCAATCCCGCCAATCTCCAGGATCTTGCTGAGTACACAGCCGGTAAAGGTATCACCTGCACCTGTGGTCTCGATGGTATGTTCCTGAATGAATCCTGCTGCCTCCACACGGATATCCTTATAATATGCGCGGCTGCCGTCACGACCAAGCGTCACAAACAAGAGCGGGATCTGATACTGTTCCCTCAAGATCTGCGCAGCCTTCTCATAATCCTCTTCTCCGGTCATGAAAACCACTTCATTGTCAGAGATTTTTACGATATCAGCCTGACCAAGACCATAGGCGATCTCACGTTTTGCATCTTCCAGATCTGCCCACAGAGGCTCACGCAAATTCGGATCAAAGGAAATCAGAACACCTGCCTCCTTCGCACAACGGATCGCATATCTTGTCGCTTCTCTGCAGCCTTCATGCGTGGAAGAAAGAGTTCCGAAATGAAATACTCTGGAAGCCTCGATTCTCTCCTTCTGCACATCATCCACAGTTAACATCATATCTGCACCCGGATTGCGGTAGAAAGAAAAATCACGATCTCCGTCCGCCATCGTGTGCACAAACGCCAGAGTCGTATGCACCTCATCATCCATGATCAGATTGCCGGAATCAATCCCAGCCTGCTCAATGGTCTCTTTTAACATACGTCCAAACTGGTCATTTCCAACCTTTCCGATAAAAGAAGTCTGTTTGTCCAGCTTCTGCAGCATCGCAAGCACATTGCACGGTGCACCGCCCGGATTCACCTCCAGCATCGGATTTCCCTGTCCGCTGAGTCCATTCTCCGTAAAATCGATCAACAACTCGCCCAGCGCAGTCACATCAAATCTTTTTTTCATTCTGAATTTCTCCTGTCCAATCATATTAGT
>JAFOCX010000108.1 GCA_017380975.1 Lachnospiraceae bacterium | reverse complement strand
TTATTCATTTTAAAAGTCCGTACGTCTTGCTTCGAATACTCCTCACAGACGTTACCCTGGCAGCCAACTCAGCCCCGGCACCCTCACGGCACACGAGAGGATCTCCTTAGTGCTGCTGCATTCCTGCCCTGACACGGTTCAGAGGTTCCCGTTGCGTAAGACCAAAGCGTCAACGTCACTTACCAGGGGCAGCTCCACAAGAAAGTACCCTAGGCAAAACATCACCCCTGCTATAGCGGATTGCAGGTACAGGGCACCGCTAACTCCCCGGCTGTACGGACTCGCTTAGTATACATGGAAACCTTGATTTTGTCAAGCATTCTTGATTTCTCAAGCATTTTACCTTAGATTTGCCAAGGAATTTTTACGGAATTTTAATGAAACAATGGAACTTTCACGAATGTACCCAAGTCCCTGTTCCAGATGCCGTACCAGACATCCTCCAACAGTTCTCCGCTTTCTGCCAGAAAACCATAGGTATTGCTATCGTATTCCGGGATTACGACCGGACCATAGAGCAATTTACTATTCTGGTCCATCATCTGCTTTAATTCTTCCACAAATGTTTCTTCCGTAACTGCATCCGAATAATCGTTGTTTGCCACTTTCTTCATCATCCAATCCGGAGCCACGATTCCTCCCGTGATTTCATTGGTTTCTTCTATATATAAGAACTTGCGTCTTCTCGCGATCTCTTCGTTGTGAATTCCCGGAACAATCAGTGCACAGCCTTCGCCGCCGAGAATATCTGTGTAGGCCGATCCGCCCATCTTGATCCCGCCCAGTTCATCCAGAGTAACAGCATGTTCAATTGTCGCAGAAACACTTCCATCTTCCTCCGTTTGCAATGCCACTGCCAGATATCCAAAACTTCCGTGCAGGGAAATCCTGTCAGCACTGACAAAATCCAGTTCTGCTACCAGGCCGTAGGATTCTTTTCTTGCTTTCTTCAAATCCATCTTCTCTGCCGGACCAAGGATCTTTTCTTCACTTTCTTCCGAGGACTCTGCTTCATCCGCTTCATCTTCTAAATCTGTTTCCGAACCGTCTGCAAAACCGAGCAGCTGACCGGATGTCAAAAGCGAATTCGGACGCTCTGCCTCTTCCATGGCTGCAGCCATTTCCGCTTCTTGTTTACTCTGTTTTATCCCCATGTCCACTTTCGTGTACAGGATCATGAGGATCATGATCACCAGACATGCCAGCACCAGCTTCTTCGTGTCTACCTGCTTCACGGTCTTTGGCCTCCTTTTTCTTGCGTTTGCCTTCCTCTCTCAGTTCTTTAAAGAAATCCTTTAACATCTGAGAACAAACTTCTCCCATCAGTCCCACTTCCGTCTCTACCTGATGGTTGAAACCGTCTTCATGGAACATATCCAAAACAGAGCCTGCACAGCCGGCCTTCGGATTCATACAGGCGATCACTACCTTCGGAACTCTGGCCTGCACGATCGCGCCTGCGCACATCGGACACGGTTCCAGGGTCACATACATCGTGCAGTCCTCCAGACGCCAGTCTCCAAGCACACGACAAGCCTTTCGGATCGCAACGATCTCCGCATGAGCAAGTACATTTTTATCAATGGTTCTGCGATTGTAGCCGCGGCCAATTATTTTTCCATCATGAACAATGACGCATCCGATCGGAACTTCTTTTAATGCGGCTGCCTTCTTTGCAAGACGGATCGCTTCACGCATAAAACGTTCTTCCTGTGTCATTCGTGCCATATCGATTCTCCTTCTATCGTCATTTCCTTCTGAGCGTTTCTTCATTATAGAATAGTTTACCCGTTATCCCTATATCGTGCAAGTTTTTCTTTTCGCAGATTGGATATGCCAACCAGGCATATTTTATGGTATAATGTCATTTGTAATATGAAATCTATCAAATACAGAGGATATTCTTATGAAAATCTGCGGTTTACAAAAAACAACACTTCTCGATTTCCCCGGACATGTGGCTGCAACGATCTTTACCGGAGGCTGCAATTTCCGCTGCCCGTTTTGTCATAACAGCGACTTGCTGGGAAATGATGCAGAAGTCCTTTATACAGACGAAGAAGTGCTCAAATTCCTCACGAAACGAAAAGGGATTCTGGAAGGTGTCGCCATTACAGGCGGAGAACCTACCTTGCAGCCGGATCTTCGAGACTTTATCCTGCGCGTACGTGAACTGGGATACCGGATCAAACTGGACACCAATGGTTCCCGCCCGGATGTTCTGAAATCCCTGTGCGAGGAGGGAATCATCGACTATGTTGCGATGGATATCAAGACATGCAAAGAACGGTATCCCGATGTGATCGGAATACCGTCCGCAAATATAGGGTCCATTTTGGAAAGTGTCGAATTTTTAAAGCAGGGAACTGTTCCCAATGAATTCCGCACAACCGTTGTCAAAGAACTGCACTCAGCAGAAGACTTTGCCCGAATCGGCGAATGGATCTCCGGATGTCCGAACTATTTCCTCCAAAACTACGTCGATTCCGAAAACGTTCTGGTCTCCGGATTCTCCAGCTGCAGCAAGGAGGAATTGCTCTCCTTCCGCGATATCGTTAAACCATACGTTGGACGTGTAGAGCTCCGCGGAGTTGACTATTAATCAATTTTTATTTCTGTATACCAGTATCCAAAGCGGTCATCATTCGGTGGCTGCTTTTTTGCTAACACGAAACTGGGAAATCCGAACATGTTGGCCATGTATTTTTCATTGCTGTAATAATGCCCCGGAACCCCCAGCAGGTAACGTACCGCTCCGGATTCCTGTTCCAAACGCACTAAGATCAAATAACGGTAATTGTAATATCCGTGAAGCAGAAAACTATTGTTTCCGTATATCCAGCACTCTCTGGGAAGTTTCCCAATGTCATCCGGACGGATCGCCAGCACT
>JAFOCX010000107.1 GCA_017380975.1 Lachnospiraceae bacterium | reverse complement strand
GTTCATCCTTGAGGATGGAAAGCGTCTCTCACTTCGCCACGAGCTTTTCGACAACGACGCGATCTTCCTTGCAAGAAACGGAAGAGAGGTATGTCTCAGATCCACTAAGCGCGACGAAATTGATGATGTGTCGCTGTTGTTCTGTGATACGAAGATTTTGCAGGCAACTTTTAGCGCCGGCTGTATTGTGGACTATAAAAAGAATGAGCATACCTCTGAGGTTGCCTATAATGGAAAAACCATTGATATTGTACATATAAGCACCTTAGAGTATCAGACAACGCAATTATCAAAAGGCACACTAATCGGTATTGATCTTAGTTATTTACATGCATTTCTCGATAATGATGAAGCATATTTTATTTGGCGTATGCCTCATAAAACACTGGATGCTATTTTCAAGAACCAGGTTAATGTTGGAAAAATGTTAGATCGCCTGCGCGACCTGATCACTTCCCCGGTCGTGTCTGAAAAATACGGATATTCGATCCGTATCAATGAGGCCCGTCTGTTACCGGAAGAGATCACCCGTATCGGAGCATTTCATCGTCAAAAACTAAAGAAGGCGGTTATTACGCTGTCCATTGAAGAGGATTACGAGATCAATGATACAGGATGTTATCGTATTCGCCGATTAGAAGAGAACTTGTATAAAGGGTATCTTCCGCTAGGTTATGACTACGAAAATGTAATTACTTATCAATGGAATCAAAACCGAGAGTATAATTTGCAGGGACAATTTAATTTTTACTATAGTATTGCCAAAAACTCCATAAGCCGCGGAAGTATGTTTTTGTACATGCTGCTGCTTTTGGTGATCAGTATCTTCAGTGATATAATCTCGACGTTTGTTAAGATTTTGGTTGGTCTGGCTTGAGAAGGTGGTGATTGAATGAGATTAATTATTCCTATATTACTTAACTGCATGTTAGTGTGCGGCATTTATTTGGCGGACAAATCTGAGAGGATAAAGAAATTGTCATATAAGACAAGACAGACGATCATCGGTGTTCTTTTCGGATGCGTTTCCGCCTTTGCCTCCAGTTATGGTGTGAGCTGGCTGGGAACCGTTGTAAACATCCGTGATGCGGCACCGTTATCTGCAGGACTTATTTTTGGTGCACCGGCAGGCGTGATCGCGGGTTTGATCGGTGGTCTTTATCGCTGGTTTTCCGTGTACTGGGGAGCTGGCACCTATACGCAGCTTGCGTGCAGTATTGCTACCATCCTTGCCGGTTTTATGGCTGCCGGATTAAGGAAACTGATGTTTGATGATAAAAAGCCTACTTGGGGTTATGGCGTGTGTATTGCGATCGTGTGCGAAGTTGTCCATATGATCCTGATCTTCCTGACCAACATGGATAACTCCTACTACGCGTTTGAGTTTGTAAAAGGTGCTTCCATTCCGATGATCATCGGCAATGCGATTGCTGTCGGTGCTTCGATCATCATTGTTGCGCTCTTAAGCCACGAGCGTTTCAATACAGAGAAAGGCAATGAACGAATTGCACATACATTCCAGAGATGGCTGCTGGCTTGTATTGTGATTGCCTACCTTGTGACAAGCAGTTTTACCTTCTTGCTGCAGAATGGTATGGTGAAAATTGAAACTCAAAAAGTATTTACCACTGCGATGAGTGATGTCGAAGCAGACGTAAGAGGCAAATCTGATGATAAACTCCTCGACATTGCACGACGGATTAAAAAAGAATATGAAAGTAACCAGAAAGTTTCACTTCAGTATCTTACAAGATTATACGGTATTAAAGAAATCAATGTGGTAAATGATGACGGATTTATCACGAACTCTACAGATGCAGATGTTATAAATAGTTATGACATGAACAGCAAAGCACAGTCCAAGGAATTTATGGATACTATGAAGGTCAAGTCATACTTTGTGCAGGCGTATAGCCCAAGAGGCAAAGACGATGCTCAGTGGAGAAAATACGCTGCTGTGAAACTGACAAACGGCGGATTTATCCAGGTGGGTTATGATGCTGAGCAGTTCCATGAGAGGCTCAATGAGTTCGTTATAGATGTTACCAAAAACCGCCATGTGGGAACGAGAGGATTTATCGCTGTTTGTGATGAGAATCTCAACCTGATTACGGACAATGAATATTTAGGAATGCACATTTCTTCTGTAGGAATCGAGCCGCCGGAAGAGATGCTTGCAGGAAAGGCTTCTACAAGGCTTTATTATGCAGATATTGTAGACGGGAAAACGGATCTCAGCGAAAGACATATCTATGTATTTAAATTCGTAGAAGGATACTGCATCATTACAGCAATGCCTGAGGCAGAAGCGATGTTTATGCGCGATGCTTCGATTTATACCAGCATCTTTATGCAGGTACTTATCTTTGCTACCCTCTTTATCTTTATCTACGTTCTCATAAAACGTGTCATTATCAATAATCTGAAAAGAATTAATGATACACTGGGCCGAATTACGGAGGGTGATCTGAATGTGACCGTAGATGTACGTTCAAATGAGGAGTTTTCGTCCTTGTCGGATGATATCAACTCGACCGTTTCTACATTAAAAAGATATATCGCGGAGGCAGCAGCGCGCATTGATAAAGAGTTGGAATATGCGAAACAGATCCAGCTTTCTGCACTTCCGACAAACTTTCCGGAGGATGAAGACTATAAGATCTATGCTCAGATGATCGCGGCAAAAGAGGTCGGCGGCGATTTCTATGACTTTTACAAGATCAACGACACAACGGTTGCATTCCTTGCTGCGGATGTTTCCGGTAAAGGAATTCCTGCAGCCATGTTTATGATGACCTCAAAAACGATCATCAAGGATCTGACAGAAAGCGGCATACCTGTCAATGAGATTTTTACAAAAGCCAATGAAAAGCTTTGCGAAAATAATGAGTCCGGTATGTTTGTCACCGCATGGATGGGAATCCTGGATCTTACGACAGGAAATCTGCAGTTTGCGAATGCAGGTCACAATCCGCCGCTTCTGAAACGTGCAGATGGAAGCTTTGAGTACCTGAAAAGTCGAAGTGGATTTATTCTTGCCGGCATGGAAGGTGTCCGTTATCGTGCAAATGAGATTACACTCAATCCGGGTGACAGACTGTTCTTATATACAGATGGCGTGACGGAGGCAACGAATACGGAAAACAAACTGTATGGTGAGGACAGACTTCTTGCCTTTATGAATCAAAGTTCTGCTGTTGAAGCAACGGAATTGCTGCCGGCGTTAAAAGCAAATATTGATGAATTTGTAGGTGAGGCACCACAGTTTGACGATATTACCATGCTGATGTTTGACTATAAACTTCCCAATGGAGGTACAGGTATGACGAAGAGAAAATTCCCTGCAAAGACAGAGGCTTTAATGGATGTTCTCGGATATGTTGAAGAAACGCTTGAAAGCTATGAGTGTTCAATGAAAATTCAAATGGCAGTTTGCGTTGCGATCGAAGAGGTGTTCGTTAACGTTGCGCACTATGCGTATGGTGATGGAGACGGAGAGGTTTCTCTTGATATCGATTTTGATGAGGAAAGTCGAGAAGTTACTTTCCGATTAACTGATCAAGGTGTTCCGTTTGATCCGTTGAAAAAACCGGATCCGGATATTACTTTGCCGGTTGAAGAGCGTGAGATCGGTGGACTCGGAATCTTCATTACTAAGAAAACAATGGATACGGTAACGTATGCTTATGAGAATGGTGAAAATATTCTGACCATGGTGAAAAAGATATAAAGGAGAAGGAAAGTCATGACAATCGAAATGAAGAAAAATATGGAAGAAACAATTCTTGAGATTACAGGAAGACTTGATACAACAACTGCTCCGGTACTCGATAAAACAATCAATGAAGAGTTAAAGGATGTTGAAAATCTTGTACTCGACTTAAAGGGACTTGAATACATCTCCAGTGCAGGTCTTCGTGTTCTTCTGAATGCACAGAAGAAAATGCAGAGAGTCGGTTCTATGAAACTGAAAAATGTTAGCGAAGCAGTTATGGATGTGTTTGAAATGACTGGTTTTGCAGATATTCTGGAGATTGAATAATGGAGATTGTAAGCGAGGCTATTATTTTTGCAGTAAAGGCTCACGACGGAATGCGACGTAAAAAGAGTGACGCACCTTATATTTTGCATCCAATGGAAGCTGCAGTGATCGTTGGTACGATGTCCGATGATCAGGAACTGATTGCAGCGGCAGCACTGCACGATGTTGTTGAGGATACAGATATTACAATTGAAGAAATTGAAGAAAAATTCGGTAAACGTATAAAAGAATTGGTAGCATCCGAGACAGAAGACAAGCGTGCTGATCTGCCGCCGGCAGAAACCTGGAGGATTCGAAAAGAGGAATCTCTGGAGGATCTGAAAAATACGGATGATATCGGAGTGCTAATGGTTTGGATCGGAGACAAGCTCGCTAACATGCGTTCCATCTACCGTGAGTGGAAAGTGGAAGGCGATGCAATGTGGCAGAAATTCAACCAGAAGAATGTGAGTGAACAGGCATGGTATTATCGTTCCATTGCAAAATTGACAGAACGTCTGTCTGATACTTCCGCATGGATCGAATACAATGCACTGACAGAGCTCGTATTTGGGAAAGGAGAGTAAACATGAATATTACATATCGTGTAGATAAGGATATTCTTTATATTGCTATTGAAGGAAGAATCGATGCGTCCAATGCATCCGCTGCTGAAGAAGCAATCTTTAGCATTAAAAATGATAATAAAGAAAAACATACGGTCATTGATGCAGATAAACTTGAGTACATTTCTTCTGCCGGACTGCGTGTGGTTTTAAAACTCAGAAAAGAAGATCCGCAGTTAGCGGTGATCAATGTAGCTTCTGAGGTATACGAGATCTTTGATATGACTGGTTTTACAGAGATGGTGACAGTAGAAAAAGCATATCCGAGAATGAGTGTCGAAGGATGTGAGTTTATTGCCAAGGGTGCCAATGGCGCTGTGTATCGCTATGATGATGAAACCATCGTAAAAACATACTTTGCAAAAGATGCGCTCCCGGAAATCAAACAGGAACGTGAAAATGCAAGACGTGCATTTGTACTTGGTATCAATACAGCGATTCCATACGGAATCGTTCGTGTAGGAGACAGTTATGGTACAGTTACAGAACTTTTAAATGCTACCAGTGTTACACATTTGATCCGTAAGAATCCGGACGATCTGACACTTGCGGTCAAATATTATGTTGATATGCTGAAAAGCATTCATGCGATCGAGGTCGAAGATGGTCAGGTTCCGGATATGAAGGAGACAGCTCTCGATTGGGCAAACTTTGTAGCGGATCATATTCAGGAGGATCAGGCAAAGAAGCTTCTTGCTCTGATCGAAGCGGTTCCGAAACAGAATACGTTGATGCATGGTGACTATCACACAAACAATATCATGGTGCAAAATGGTGAACCGCTTCTCATCGACATGGATACTCTGTGCATGGGACACCCGGTGTTTGAACTTGGATCCATGTTCAATGCATTTGTTGGATACTCAGAGTTAGATCATCAGAATATTATTAATTTCATGGGTTATAACTTCGAGACTGCAGGAAAATTCTGGAATATGGCAATTAAGATGTACTTAGGTACAGAAGATGAAGCTGTGTGCCAGAGTGTGATCGAAAAAGCAATGGTAATCGGTTATACTCGTATGCTGCGCCGTGCGATCCGTCGTCCGAATGAGGCAGACAGCCCTGCGAAGATTGCAAGATGCAAAGAAATGCTGCAGATGCTGTTAGGCAAAGTGGATACATTACTGTTTTAAGTTTTAAGAGAGCAATATCATGAAATAAGGCTGTCGCCCTTGCGATTATAGAATCGTAAAAGGTGACAGCCTTTTCTTTTTTATACAAACCTGCTGCAGGCCATGATCAAATGATTCTTCAGCAGTGTAATTTCCGGTGCAGTCGCACGTTCTTTCAGACAGATAAAATTCAAACTTTCATATGTGACCGGTTCAACAGGGATCGCGCGCACACCAAAATGAGATGCAAACGAGATCGGTCCCAGCGTGATTCCTTTTCCGCTTCGAACCAGATCCATAACCGTAGAGATACCGTCTGAACGGTAGATTTTTCCAAGTTTGATCCCGTATTCCTTACAGAACTGCTTTAAGGTACGGTCCTCCATGGAATTTTCCAGACCTGTTACGAAGGAAATTCCCTGCAGATTGGAGAAGGATAAGGATTCATTGGTGAACATTTTCGAGTTCGGGGACACGAGAAAGCATTGCTGCTCGGAAACCAGTTCACAGGAGAAAAACTTATGGTAATCCGGAAGGAGCTGGATCGGAGGAATGCGATCCAGAGCCACATCTACCGTGCTGTTCTGGAGCGCAGCGAAGGAATCAGCACCGGCCTCGGTTACGAAAGTGGCTTCGATCTCCGGGTGATTATCAAAAAAGTCAACAACATCGTCAAATAAGTCGTTGGAGTAGATTCGTGTGCTGACTGCGATACGCAGGTGCCTTCGACTTTCTCCGCGGAAGACAGCGGCATTTTGGAGCATCTGATTCCAGGCAAATTCCACAGCCTGGGCATCCTGGAAGAATTTTTCTCCCTCCGGAGTGATCGTTACACCTTGGGCTTTTCTGGAAAACAGAGAAAATCCGAGCTCCTGTTCCAGCTTTTTGATCTGCAAAGAGAGGGCCGGCTGTGAAAGAAATAAACTTTCAGCAGCTTTTGAAAAGTTTTTATATCGCGCCACTGTCAGGGCGTATTGGATTTGATTGATGTTCATGTGAAGGATCCTTTCTATTTGAAAGTACAGCAATAAATGTGTCTAGGTATTTGCGATACTTATACCTGTATTGTACATAAATATTTCTAATATGACAAGCATTTTTGTATAATATTACCATGTCT
>JAFOCX010000106.1 GCA_017380975.1 Lachnospiraceae bacterium | reverse complement strand
TAAGAATGCGAAAGTGCTGGCAGCAGCCCTTGAGAAGGAAGGATTTAAGGTGCTCACAGGCGGAACAGACAACCACCTGATGTTAGTAGACCTTCGCGGCATGGAGATTTCCGGTAAAGAACTCCAGAACCGTTGTGATGAAGTTTATATTACACTCAATAAGAATACCGTTCCGAACGATCCGAGAAGCCCGTTCGTGACATCCGGTGTTCGTATCGGTACACCGGCGATCACATCCAGAGGTCTGGTTGAGAGTGATATGGCAGAGATCGCTCATCTGATCTGGTTAACAGCAACTGATTTCGAGAATAAGGCAGACGAGATCCGTGCAGCAGTGACAAAGATCTGTGACAAATATCCGATCTATCCGTAAGGATGCGGAGTGCGAACGCACGTTAGAGGAATTATGTAAATACGCAGGAGAAGTAATATGAGTAAGTTTTTAAATGAATTTAAAAAGTTTGCGATTCAGGGCAATATGCTCGATATGGCAGTTGGTATGATCATTGGTGCAGCGTTCAAAGATCTTGTAAATTCGATCGTTAAAAACCTGATCACACCGTTTGTTGGTATGTTCACAGGTAAAGTGGATTTCAGCAATATGTTTTTTGCACTGGACGGCAATGAGTATGCAACACTGGCAGCAGCACAGGAAGTTGGCGCTCCGACTGTGAACTACGGTCTGTTTATCACAGAAGTACTCAACTTTGTGATCCTTGCACTTGTGATCTTCATGATGGTGAAGATGGTAAATAAGCTTCGTACAGCAGCTGAGAAACCGGAAGAGGCTCCGGCTCCGGCAGCTCCGGCTGAGCCGACAGAGAAGACTTGCCCGTTCTGTCAGTCCACAATCAGCATCAAGGCTACAAGATGCCCGCATTGTACTTCTGAATTGACAGAATAAGCGAAATCCGCTATACTGTCTGCGGCAGAAAATGAATTTATGATCCCCGGAAGGTGATGGAAACATGCCTGCCGGGGATTGTTATATTTAGAGGATATCAAGATGAAGAAAAATATTAAAATTGTACTGGAGTATGACGGTTCCAGATACGATGGATGGCAGAAGCAGGGAAATACGGACAATACCATTCAGGGAAAGATCGAGGCGATCCTTTACAAATGGAGCGGAGAAGAGATCGAGATCCATGGATCCGGTCGTACGGACGCCGGGGTCCACGCCAGAGGGCAGGTCGCAAACTTTCATATTGATCAGAAGATCTGTCCGAATGCAAAAACAGCGATGGAATACCTGAATCAGTATCTTCCGGAAGATGTCCGTGTTTTGAGTGCGGAAGAAATGCCGGACCGTTTTCACAGCAGACTGCTGGCAGTCAGAAAAACTTACTCTTATTCTATAGACATGGCTCCGAAGAAAAGTGTTTTTGAACGAAAGTATGTCTGGGGACTAGGAGAAACACTGGATATTCCGGCCATGAAGCAGGCAGCGGAGCAGTTTGTTGGTGAACATGATTTTAAGAGCTTTTGTTCCAATAAAAAGATGAAAAAGAGCACCGTCCGCAGAATTGATTCTATCCAAATTGAAAAACAGGGAACGAAGGTTGTTTTTTCATATACCGGAAACGGTTTCCTGTATAATATGGTAAGGATTTTGACCGGAACACTGGTGGAAGTGGGACTTGGAAAACGGAAACCAGAAGAGATGAAAACGATCCTGGATGCCATGAACCGTGAGGCGGCAGGAATGACTGCACCGCCGGAAGGCCTGTTCTTAGAGTCGGTTGAATACTGATTTTTGAGTTGATAAAATTTTTTGAAAAAATTTGAAAATAATACTTGACGAATTAGTTATATTGAGATATAATGACATTCGTTCAAGCGATGGGCTATCGCCAAATGGTAAGGCAACGGACTCTGACTCCGTCATTTTCAAGGTTCGAATCCTTGTAGCCCAGCTGAGAATCCAGGAATTATTTCCTGGATTTTTTGTTTTTCAGAAAAAGTCGGCCGGATATTGCATATATAGGACAAAAGTCTTGAAAGGGAGTGCAGAAAAACCATTTTTTTCTAGGATATATATCGATATAAGGACAAGAGTCCTAGACATTTTTTTCTTGAAAAATGTATAATAAAAGAAGTGATTTTTTTACAGCACATACTACACCTGTCATGTCAGTTGTCAAGGAAAAATGTCGTAATTTCTGTGTGTTTTGAATAGAAAACACGACACAAAACGACAATAAATGAGAGAAATGCACAATAATATTGACAAGTAAAACAGAGGGGTGTATTCTGTAGTAATAGAAGAAATAGTGGGTTTATCAGGTCCTTTTGAAATCCGGAAGAAAGTGTGAAATTGTAAATGGTGATGGAACGAAAGAAGCATTCGATGGAAATTGTCTTGTCGAAGCAGTTTTATTGGAATATCTTAGTTTTGTCTTTCCCTGTGATCCTCCAACAGCTTCTGAGAGTCAGTGTAGATACGCTTGACAGCATTATGCTTGGTCATATTGATCAGCTTCAGATGAGTGCTGTTTCACAGGCACAGCAGATTTTCTTTATTTTCTATACGGTATGCTGCGGTATCGGTGCCGGCGGCTGCGTGCTGGTTGCTCAGTATTGGGGAAAACGAGACCGGGATACGATCAAAACGTTAGGAGCGATCGGAATGAAGAGTGCAGTTGTCTTCGGTGTGATCTTTGCGGTTATCGTGATGATCTGGCCGGATAAACTGCTTCGCATATACAGCAGTGACCCGGAGTTGATCAGGATCGGTGCATCCTATCTAAGGATCGCGGCCTTGATGTATCCGGTATGTGCAGTCAGTACAGTGATGTTTGCATGGTGCAGAGGCATCGAGGAGATGAGCGTGTCGTTTACGACTAATGCGATTTCCTATCCGATTAATGTTGTGCTGGATTACTGCCTGATTTTTGGAAAGTTTGGTATGCCGGAACTGGGGATCCAGGGTGCGGCGCTCGGTGCAGTCATTGCCCGAGTGGCGGAACTTCTTATTTTGAGTCGTTTTGTATTCAAAAAAGATAAGAAGATTGCCATGAAGCTTTCGGATCTGAACAGAAAAGATAAGCAGCTGACGAAAGATTTCTGGATGGTAAGTGCTCCGATCATCGGTCATGAACTGATCTGGTCCACGGGAACGACAGCCGGAAGTTCGATCACGGGTCAGATGGGAACAACCATTGTTTCCGGTTATAACGTGGCGAACGTATTCTATCAGCTTGTAAGCAGCCTGATGAATGGTGTTCTTCATGCATGCTCCGTTGTGATGGGTAAGACCATTGGCTCGGGAAGTGATAAAAAACGGATCCAGAAAGAAGCATACAGTATGGTCGTGATCGGTCTTGCCGGCGGTTTGCTTATGAGCGTGATCACTCTGATCTTTGGAAGAGCATTTATAGGCTTCTATGCTCTGAGTCCGGAGGCTGTAGTATATGCCGGAACATTTATGCTGATCTTTGCGGCGATCTGGCCATTTTCAGGTGTTGAGATGACCGGAATGGTTGCAGTTCTGAGAGCCGGGGGAGACGGCAAGATGGGACTGATCTGCGATATCTTTTCGATGTGGCTTTTCACGATCCCGGCAGCAGCTGTCTGTGCCTTTTGGCTTGACGCTTCGCCGTATCTGGTGGTGTCGATCATTAAATTAAACATTGCGATCGAGGCGATCGTCAGTGTGTTAAGAATTTATAGCGAAAAATGGATAAGAAATTTAACACATTAGGTGAAAAATGTGTTATAATGTTTTGGTAATCATTTGATAAAAGTGCGCGAAAGCGAGTCCCTAAGGGGATTAGTTTCATTATAAAAAACTTAAGGAGGAGAAATATGAAACTTAAAAAATTAGTAAGCGTAGCTCTTGCAGGTGCAATGGCACTTTCCCTCACAGCTTGTGGCGGCGGCGAGACTGCAGCAACAACAGCAGCAGCTAAAGAAGAAGCAAAAGCAACAGAGGCTCCGGCAGCTCCGGCAGCAACAGAAGCAGCAAAAACTGAGGCAGCAGACCTTGACAAGACAATCTGTCACGTTGTAGGTAACCTTGGTGACAAATCCTTCTCTGACTCCGCAGAGTCCGGTATGGCAGTTTTAAGAGGCGAAGGCTGGGATGCTAAGACAATCGAAGTTGGTGACGCAACAAAGTCTGATAAATGGGAAGATGCGATCCTCGACGTTCTTGACGAAGGTTACAAGTATGTAGTTGGTGGTTCCACATTCACAGACATTATGTTAAAACTTGCTGGTGAGTATCCGGACAACAAGTTCGTTATCTACGATGACTCCCTCGATGAGGAGCTTATCCCGGAGAACGTAGCTTATATCCTTTACGCTCAGAACGAAGGTTCCTACATGGTAGGTCAGATGGCTGCTGGTCTTTCCGAGACAGGCGTTATCGCTGTTAACGTAGGTATGGACAACCCGGTTATCGAGGACTTCGTAACAGGTTTCGTACAGGGTGCTGTTGACTATGATCCGGAGATCAAAGTTATCAAAGGTACAGTAGGTTCCTGGACAGAGCCGGCTAAGATGAAAGAACTTTGCTTATCCCAGGCTAGAGATAAGAAAGCTGACGTATTCTACCAGGTAGCTGGTGGTTCCGGTGCAGGTCTCTTCGAGGCATGTCAGGAGCTTGGTACATGGGCAATCGGTGTTGACTCCGACCAGTACGCATACTACAAAGATTCCGAGAACCCGGAAATCGCTGATGTTATTGTTACATCCATGTTAAAAGAAGTTGGTAACTCCCTCGTTGCATTCTTCCACAGCGAAGAAGCTGGCGAAGCTCAGTGGAAGAAAGTTACAACACTTGGCTTAAAAGAGGCAGCTGTTGGTTATGTAGACAACGAGTTCTTCCAGGCAAATGTTCCGGCAGAAGTTAGAGAAAAAATGGCTGAGACAAATGCAAAGATCCTTTCCGGTGAGATGACAGTAAAATCTTACTTCGATTTCGCAGAAGAGGCTGAATACCAGGCATTCCTTGGTGCTGTAGCTCCGTAATAACTGGATTGTTTGAAAAAAATGATTTTTATGTCAGCAGGATTACTTGTTAATCCTGCTGATATCGTATAGGTAGGAGGGAAAGGTATGGCCAAGGAAATTCTTAGAATGGAAAACATTACCAAGATCTATGATAATGGTTTTGTTGCCAACAAAGATGTTACATTCTGGCTCAATGAGGGAGAGATCCTTGCTCTTGCAGGTGAGAACGGAGCCGGAAAAACCACTCTTATGAAAGTTCTTTTCGGTCTTGAGAAACCGCAGACCGGTAAAGTTCTTCTCTATGGCGAAGACGCGAACATCAAGAATACACTGGATGCGATCGGCAAAGGTATTGGTATGGTACACCAGCACTTCATGCAGGTTCCGTCTTTAACAGTAGCAGAAAACGTACTTCTTGGTATCGAGCCGATGAAGAACGGTCTCTTTGATTTCGACAAAGCAGTTGAAATGACAAGAGAAGTATCTGAGAAATATAACTTCCATGTAGATCCGTTAGCAAAGATCTCCGATCTGTCTGTAGGTCAGAAACAGAAAGTTGAGATCATGAAGGTACTGATCAAAGGTGCCAAGATCATCATCATGGACGAGCCGACAGCGGTATTAACACCGCAGGAGACAGATGAGCTCTTCGAGCAGCTTCTTCGTCTCCGTGATGACGGACATTCCTTCATCTTCATTTCCCATAAACTTGAAGAGGTTAAGAGAATCTGTTCCAGAATCACGATCCTTCGCCGCGGCAACTGCTTAGGCAGCTACGATCTTTCCGATATGAGCGAGGCAGATATCTCCCGTCTCATGGTAGGCCGTGACGTAGTATTACAGTTTGAAAAAGAAGATCCGACACCGGGTGATGCGATCATCAAGGTAAAAGATCTTGTTAAGATCAATGCAGACGGCAAGAGAGTTCTTGACGGTCTTTCCTTCAACATCAGAGCCGGTGAAGTTATCGGTATCGCAGGCGTTGAGGGCAATGGTCAGAGTGAACTTTCCGACGTACTTTCCGGTATGGACGGCTTCGCTTCCGGTACGGTTGAGCTGAACGGCCAGTCCATCGAGGGCAAGTCCGTATTTGAGATCCGTCAGATGGGTATGGCTCTTATCCCGGAGGATCGTATGATCCACGGTGCTGCAGGCGAGATGTCCATCTGCGACAACATCATTTCCGACCGTTATTTCAAACCGGGTTACAAGAAAGGCATGTTCATCAATAAGAAATATATTGAGAACGTTGCTGATGAGTATATCAAAGAATTCCAGATTGCCTGCGACAACAAGAAACAGGCAGTCCGTTATCTTTCCGGCGGTAACATCCAGAAGGTAGTAGTTGCCCGTGAGTTCACAACCGGCGGCAACTTCATTATCGCAAACCAGCCGACACGTGGTATCGACGTTGGTGCTGCTGAGATGATCCGAAAAGCGATCGTAAGAAAATCCAGAGAAGAAGGAACAGCAACTCTTCTTATTTCTGCTGACTTAAACGAAGTTCTTGGTTGCTCCGATAAACTTTTCGTAATGCGTAAAGGTAAGATCGTTGCAGTATTCCCGAAAGCAAGTGAAGTATCCGAAGCTGAGCTTGGTGAGTACATGCTTGGACTTAAGACAATGACAGAAAAGGATATGGAGGGTCTGTTATGAATAAAACCAGTAAAGTAGAATTTACCGTTGAATTGGTTCGTATCATTACAGCGGTAGCAATTGCTTACGCAGTTGCACTGATCACTCTGTTTGTCATCAGTGATGATCCTGTTTATATTATCCAGCAGTTCGTATTAGGACCGTTCTCTTCTCCAAGACGTATCGGTAGTATTATCAACCTGGCTATCCCGTTTACATTCACAGGTCTCTGCATGTGCTTTATGTATGCGGTAAACAAATTCAACCTTTCCGGTGAAGGTATCTTCATGATCTCCGGCTGCGTGATCTCCTTAGTAGCTCTGCAGATCGGCGATTCCCTTCCGGGTCCGGTTGCGATCCTCGTTCTGTTTGCAGTAGGCGCAGGCGTAGGTGCTTTCATTTCCTCCATTCCGGCTGTTATGGAAGCAAAATTCAATGCGAATATCGTAGTAGCATCCCTTATGCTGAACAATATTCTTGTATTCCTTGCAATCTATCTCCTGAAATATTTCATGAGAGACAGCTCCATCGGTTTCCTTGGTTCCTTACCGCTTCCGGAAGTGATCAAGTTCCCGGGCATCTTCGGAAAAATGAGAGTTCAGGCAGGTTTCTTCGTTGCAGTGATCGCAGTTATCCTTGTAGCCCTTCTTTTCTATAAGATGGTATTTGGTTACAAGATGCGTGTGGTTGGTAACAACCCGCAGTTCGCAAAAGCTTCCGGTATCAACATGATGGGTACAATCATCGGCGCACAGCTTATTGGTGGTGCTCTTGCAGGTATCGGCGGTACTGTTGAGATCCTTGGCAACTATGACCGTTTCCAGTGGACAGCAAGCACACAGCATGGTTTCGACGGTCTTATGGTAGCCGTTCTTGCCAGAAAGAACCCGCTCCTCGTTCCGGTAGCAGCGCTCCTTCTTGCATATATCCGTATCGGTGCTGACGTAGTTAACTCCAAGGGTGATATCCCGATCGAGTTCATTACAATCATTCAGGGTATCGTTATCCTTATGGTAGCAGCGGAAGAGTTCATGGGTAACTACAAGAAGAAACTCATCTACAAAGCTGCTGCAGAGGATCTGGCTGCAAAAGAGAAGGCAGCTCAGAAAACAGCATAAGAGAGGAGAGATTATATGTCTACAATGGATTGGATTGGAAACTTTGGTTTCTCAGTATTACGTTTATCAACCCCTCTGATCTATGCTGGTCTCGCAGCCGTTATTAGTGCTAAAGCAGGAATGATGAACATGGCTTTAGAGGGTATGATGCTTGTAGCTGCACTTGCAGGTGTTGTTGTTTCCGGTATGACAGGAAACTTATGGATCGGTTTAGCAGCAGCTGTCTTATTTGGTGTTCTTACCGGCGGTGTGATCGCGTTTGCAAGTATCTCCGGTAAAACAGACCTGTACCTTACCTGTATCGCTACAAACCTTGCAGCAGCAGGCGGTACTGTATTTGTAATGTATCTCTTAACAGGTGAGAAGGCTACAACTTCCGCTGCGATTAAGGCATACACAATTCCGTCTATCACAATCCCGGTACTTGACAGTATTCCGGTAATCGGTCCGATGCTTTCCGGACACAACCTTTTAACATACGTTGCATTCTTCAGTATCTGGGCAGTTTGGTTCTTCCTTAAGAGAACAAGACTCGGCCTCCGCTTAAGAGCAGTAGGTGAGAACCCGACAGCTGCATCCTCTGTAGGTATCAGCGTTAGAAACATTGGTTATATCTCTTTCCTGATCTCCGGCGTACTTTGCGGCCTTGCAGGTGCATTTATGTCCATGGGCTGGGTAAGCTTCTTCATGAAGGGTATGATCAACGGCCGTGGTTACATCGGTCTTTCCACAAGTAATATCGCATCCGCAAACCCGGCAGGTGCAGGTATCGTAGCGATCTTCTTCGGTTTCACAGATGCTCTTGCAACATCTCTTAAGAGTGGTTCCAAGTTCCCGTCTGAGTTTATCGAGATGATCCCGTACGCATCCACAATGCTTGCGGTAGTTGTGATCGGTATTATCCGTACAAGCCATGCAAGAAAGGTTGCAAAAGGCGGCCACTAATCAGCAATGTCATTAAGTTGATAATAAAAAACTCCCATCAAAGGATTCCTTTGATGGGAGTTCTTTTATTGTAAAAAGAGATTACCACTGTGTGATAACGCCTTTTACTAAAGTAACAAGGTTCTTTTCTGCTTTGTTAGCAATCTCTACGACTTCTGCGTGACTTAATTCCGCATTTCCTAAACCAGCAGCTCTGTTAGTGATCAGGGAAATTCCGAGTGTAGTCTGTCCGCCATGTCTTGCTGCAATTGCTTCCGGTACTGTAGACATACCGACTGCATCTGCACCGAGTGCACGATAAGCCAGGATCTCAGCCGGAGATTCATACATTGGACCCGGGAAGTATGCATACACGCCATCTGTGATCTCGATGCCGTTTTCTGCAGCAACTTTACGAGCAACATTGCCGGCAGCTTTGCTGTATACTTCTGTCATATCCTTGAATCTTGGTCCGAATTCATCATAGTTCTCGCCTCTTAAAACGGACGGGCAGAAAAGACCGATATGGTCTCGGATGATCATGATGGATCCCGGAACTAAATCTTCACGGATACCGCCGCATGCATTTGTCAGGATTACTTTTTCGATGCCTAATCTCTGGAATACACGAATACCCAGCTGAACGATTTCCATATCATGTCCTTCATAATAATGGAAACGACCTTTCATTGCTACAACCGTTTTGTCACCGATTGTTCCGATGATTAATTTTCCTGCATGTCCTGCTAATGTCGGAACAGGGAAATAAGGAATATCCGCATAGTCGAGTTCGAGTGGATTTTCGATTTCATCAGCTAACGGACCGAGTCCGGAGCCTAATACGATTGCGATATCAATTTTTTTATCAAATTTGGATCTGATATACTCGCATGCCGCATCAATTTTTTTGTACATAATCATGCACCTCCTATATAATTCAAAGCACGATGTGCCTTGTTACGTAAACAATTATATAATGATACCAATGCAAAACAAAACGGCATTTGTCGTGTTTTTTGATACATTTCATCCTATCTTGACAAGATATTCCGCCGATGCTATTCTGTGTGAAGAAACAAAAATGGGGAAAGAACAGAAAAATGAAATTAAAGATCAGTTTAATTCTTCCGATCGTATTATGCCTGGGATTGTCAGCATGCAGTGCAGGCAGCATGAATGAAAAAACAGAATCGGTTTCTGTGGGTTCTGAAGAAAATCGAACGGAATCTATGGAACCGGATGAAACAAAGATATATATTATTTATAGCGAGGAAAACGAAAAACAGTCCTACAATCATGTGTTCAGTGAAGGTGTGAAGTCGTTTTTTGATGAACCGGGGATTGTTGTGACGGAGTTGGAAGGAACAAATGCGCAGGAATTAGAATCCGCAGTATGCTCCGCTTGTGAGAACGGGGCGGCTATGGCAAGTGAGGGCATAGAGTATCCGCAGATTTTCATCCCGGGTACAAATAAGGAAGATCCAGCCAAGATTTATGGTGTCAGCGGTATTCCACAAATTATGTTGTTTGCTCCTGATGGAAAGGTCGTGAAGCGTGACCTTCGCGGAAAGGAAATGATTAAGTTCGTAGAAGAACAGTTGAAGAAATAAAGATTCATCACTTTGTTTCCATCGGCATTCTCATTCATCTTCTGATGTTAAGAGTGCCGATGTTTTTTTTATTCGTACTGATGCTACCAGTATAAACTAAAACTATTTCTTTGATAAATGTTTCTTCAAGAATTTAAAAAGTATTGTCTAACACTTGAAGAAGAAATCGGAATTCGCCTTTGCAAAAATGTTTTTTGCGAAGGCGATTTTTTATTTTTCGAAGGCTAATTTCAACGATTGTTCAATTACCTATGCTCTATCGAATTCGAAGCGTTGTTATAAGGTAAAGGCCTTCAAATGCTTGAAAATCAACTTATATGATAGTGGTTGAATGGTTTGGGTGAAAAAAATGTTGATAAATTGCTACTAAAAAAGAAATATTGATTGCAAAAAGATAATGAATAAAACTTGCATATTTTAAAATAATGTTTTTAATTTACGAAAATTTAATTCTTCTTAACTAATTAACACGGAGGAAGAAGT